>CBEULQ010000113.1:0-6936 GCA_965543975.1 uncultured Desulfocucumis sp.
ATTTCGAAGTGGACACAATTGGAAAGCTTTTCTTTTTTTATGACTCGCTGTGCGAAATAACAGGTTACAACAAAGAAGAAATGATGGGTAAAATCTATTTGCATTTTACTACCCCCACAGATATTGAAAAGGTGTTCGAGGCTTACAATAAAGTTTATACATCAGGTGAACCGGCAAAGGTTTTTGACTGGGAAATTATCAGAAAGGACGGCTCAAGGCGTTTTGTGGAGGCCTCTGTTTCCCTCATTATCGATGGTAAGGGAAAACGTTCGGGGTTCAGGGGGGTTGTCAGGGATGTGACCGAGAGGAAACGTGCCGAAGAGCAGTTCAGGTTGCAGAAGGCTTATTTTCAGAACCTTTTTGAAAACTCCCCCGAGGGGATTGCCATGTTAGACGATGAGGACAGAATAATCGATGTCAACAGGAGTTTTGAAGATCTGTTCCTGTTCAAAGCAGACGAGATCAAGGGGAAATTAATAAACCATATTATAGTTCCGGATGGACTCAATGATGAGGCCTGGAATCTTACAAACACCACACTTCTTGGGAAGGTTGTGGAGAAGGAAACTGTAAGGAAAAGAAAGGACGGCAGCCTGGTCAATGTATCTATAAAGGGTTACCCCATGGAGATAAAGGGCAGGCGGGTGGGGGTTTACGGTATTTACATCGACATAACCCAGCGTAAAAAAGCGGAGGAGGCACTGAGGTCCGCCAACGAGGAACTGGAGGCCACCATCGAGGAACTGGTGGCCACTGAGGAGGAATTGACCCAGCGTTTTAATGAATTGCAAGATAGTGAACGTGCCTTAAGGGAGAGCGAGGAAAAATACCGCATTCTCTTTCATAACGTAAACGACGGTATAGCAATGATTGAGCTTAATGACGACGATTTGCCAGGCCGCATCATCGAGGTTAACGATGTTTTGTGCAGCAGGTACGGCTATACCAGGGAGGAATTACTGGCATCTGAGCCTATGAAATTGATAGCCGCTGAGCATATTCGCAGGGTTCCTTTTATAATCAGGGAATTTAATTCCCTTGGGCATGTAACATTTGAAATATGCCTTATTGCTAAAAATGGCCGGAAAGTTCCCTTTGAGGTTAGCGGACACATATACAACATGATCGATAAAAGGGTGGGTGTGTTGGTTCTTAGGGATATTACCGACCGTAAACAATCGGAAGAAAAATTGAGATATCTGAGTCTTCACGACTCTCTTACGGGACTTTTCAACCGGACATATTTTGAACAGGAGATGGACCGGCTGGAAGGAGACAGGTATACACCTGTTAGTATCATTGTCTGTGATGTGGACGGACTCAAACTGGTCAACGATACCATGGGTCACCACAAGGGCGACGAGCTTCTTAAAACTGCTGCGTCCATCATCAGGGAATCTTTTCGCAGCGGAGACATGGTGGCCAGGATTGGCGGGGACGAGTTTGCGGTGCTGCTCCCCCGCAGTGGACGGGAGGTGGTGGAGAGGGCCATACAAAGGCTGAGGGACCATTTGACCGGGCACAACTTACAAAACCCGGACCTTCTATTAAGCATCTCCATAGGGTTTGCCACCGGGGAATACGGACCGGTCAACATGGGCGACCTTTTCAAGGAGGCCGACAATAACATGTACCGGGAAAAGCTGCACCGCAGCCAGAGTGCCCGTAGCGCCATTGTCCAGACGCTGATGAGGGCGCTGGAGGCCAGGGATTTTATCACCGAGGGCCATGCCGATCGTCTGCAGGAACTGGTGGCTGCTGTAGCCCAGGCATTAGGGCTGCCCGAGCGCAATATCATTGATCTACGGCTGTTGGCACAGTTTCACGATATAGGCAAGGTGGGAATACCTGACAGGATTCTTTTCAAGCCGGGTCCCCTGAATCCTGATGAAATAGTAGAAATGAAAAGGCACTGCGAAATAGGTCACCGTATTGCACAGTCTTCGCCGGATCTTGTGCCCATAGCCGGATGGATTCTGACCCACCACGAGTGGTGGAACGGACAGGGTTATCCGCTGGGCCGCAGGGAGGAGGAAATTCCTCTTGAATGCCGGATTCTGTCCATTGCGGATGCTTATGACGCCATGACCAGCGACCGGCCTTACCGGAGGGCGATGACTCACGGTGAAGCCGTGACGGAGTTGGAAAAGTGCGCCGGGACACAGTTTGACCCTCATCTGGTAAGTATATTTGTACGGGTGCTAGGAGGCCGTTGAAAAACTGCGCCTGGCTTTGTCAGGCTCGCCGTCCAGTGCTCACGTACCATACTGTACGCTCCGCGCTGTACGGCTTCTCCTTCCGCGCCATACTTGTTTTTGAACGGCCTCGGATGTTCTTTTTCAACATTCTCCTAGGGGGCCGTTGAGGCCGCTAAGGGGTTGGCTACCCGGGCGACAAAATTTGACTCTCTATAGAGGATTTTTTTATCATAGGTTGAATTTATATCCAGGCTTAAATCTTTCCATGCATGATGGTTTGGGGTGTATTTTGTGCAGATTGACCTGCTTTTACAGATGCTGCAGCTTCAACTGATAAATCCTGCTAACAGTTTGGAATCTTCGGAGCGGGAAAACTCCGTGAACTCAAGCTTCGCACTGGTGCTGGCTGCCGTTCTGTCAGCCTCAGGGGCTGGCGGCAGCGGGGGACTACCGGGATTAACCATCAATCCGGGCGGGGCAAGTAATTACATTAGTATGCACTATCCCTCTAAGCCGGAGGGTGCAAAACACAGAAACACTATAGGCAATTCCGGTACGCCGGCTTCGGTCGGGGTTGAGCAAATTATTGCCAAAGTGTCGGAAAAATACAAATTGGACCCCGCCCTTTTAAAAGCAGTGGTCAAGGTGGAGTCGGGGTTTAATCCCTTGGCGGTGTCTTCCGCCGGAGCCATGGGGCTGATGCAGTTAATGCCCCGGACCGCCGCCGCCCTCGGGGTCAAAGACCCCTTTGACGTTGGTGAGAATCTGGACGCAGGGGCGCGTTACCTTAAATCTATGCTGGACCGTTACAACGGCAATGTCAACCTGGCTTTGGCGGCATATAACGCAGGGCCCGGCGCGGTGCAGAAATATGGCGGGGTGCCTCCTTACAGGGAAACCATGGATTATCTACAGCGGGTGGCAGAAAGCCGTAGAGAGTTTATCGTATAATATACACGTCTGGAGGGTGTTTATTTATTGCCTGAAAGACCGCTGTTGCATGTAGTAGCTGCTTATATTACGGGAATAGTTATTTCTTCACTGACCGGAATCGACCCGAAGTGGCCTCTTCTGGCTTCTGTGGCGGCGTTTCTGTCAGCAATTTATTTATACCTTTCTGCACGGCGTGGCTTCGGCCCCGTCATTTTAATTCTATTTACACTGCTGGGCATGACGCTGTCGGGGCCGGCAATGACCGAAGAGGAAAAACTTTTCAGGCAGTATTGGGGCCATTTTGCAACCGTTGAAGGAATAATTTGCGACGAACCCGATATCAGAAGCCGGGACACCCGCTATCTGGTTGAAACCAATTGGGTGACCATAGGGGGAAAAAGGAAAAGGTATGAAGGAAGGATAATAGTCCGGGCAGCGGCAGATATCCGTGTTTTTAATTACGGCCATAACCTGAAAGCCAGGGGCTATTTGTCAATGCCGGAGAAGCCCGGAAACCCGGGGCAGTTCAACTACCGCTCCTATTTGCTGCGCAGGGGCATAGGCGGGATCTTGACGGTGGATTCCGGTGACGATATTGACGGCACGGGCTTAAGTGGCGGCAGCCCTCTGGTGGGCTTTGCCCTGGCCGCCAAGTCCAGGCTGTTACAAGTGGCTGAAAAAACCCTTCCGCCGGGCCAGGCGGATCTGCTGAACGGTATAATTTTCGGGGTCGTGGGGGATATATCCCCCGGAGAAAGAGAAATATTTTGCGAAACCGGCGTCAACCACATATTTAGTGTAAGCGGTCTGCACGTGGGCATGTTGCTGGCGGCTGTGGCTCTTCTACTGGGGATGTTTAATGTTTCCCGGATGGCAAGGTTTATCATCATTACCTGTGTATTAATAATATACGCTGTGATGACGGGTTTGAGCCCGCCGGTGGTAAGGGCCACCATTATGGCCCTGATTCTATTGCTGGGACATCAGTTGGGAAGGGAGGCCGACTGGCCCACCAGCCTGGGTCTGGCGGCTATGGTTATACTGTTTTTCCAACCCTGGGCACTGTTTGAGCCCGGATTCCAGCTTTCCTTTTGCGCTGCCTGGGGAATACTTTACCTTACCCCGGCGATACAGGCTTTATTGATAAAAAGCCTGAAAACCCCTCCCGGCGCTGCTCTTTTTATAGCGGTGCCACTGGCGGCCCAATTTGGGACAGTGCCGCTTATCGCCATTCATTTTAATCTAATAACTGCGGCATCCCTTCCAGCCAATTTAATAGCCGTTCCAATAACCGGTATTATCCTGCCCCTGGGCGCCCTGGCAGCCATTACCGGTCAATTTTCAACAGCACTGGCAGGCTTTATAAATATTGCCACCGGAGCGCTGCTTGAATTATTTAAATGGCTGGTAGAGGCCATATGGGAAATACCCGGGATGTTTATTTATGTGCAATCCCCTTCATGGATGTTTGCCGCCGCCTGGTATTTGCTGCTATGGGTACTGGGAAGATCCTTCCCGGGGGAATTGGCGGAACCCGGGATCGGGGAACCCTATCCCGGCGACCAGTCCGGAGGATCTTTGCCGCCGGTATCCAGAAGGGTGGCTATTATGCTGCTGGTGGCGGCAGCGGCTGTTTCCTGGATACCGGGAAGGGAACCCGGAGAAGGCGGGTTGAAGGTGCACTTTATCGACGTGGGGCAGGGCGACTCAGCATACGTTGAATTCCCCGGCGGCGGAAACATGTTGGTGGATGCCGGCGGCAGGCCCGGTGAATTTGAGTCCGCCAGGGGAGCGGGGGATGTAGTGGTAGATTATTTAAAGAGACAGGGTGTCAACAGCCTGGATACGATGGTGATTACCCACCCCCACGAGGATCATGCCGGGGGGGTCAGGGCAGTTATCCGGCGTTTTGATGTGGGTACGGTACTGATCCCCCCACTGCCCGCGTCAGAAGAAAGCACTTTACCGGAAGATGCCGATGGAAACCGAAATGGTGAAGGAGTGCCTTATCCGGAATACCGCAGGCTGCTGCAAGATATCTCACTGCAACGGATACCCGTAGAAACCGCTGTTGCCGGAGACAGTCTCAGGATTGACCCGGAGGTGGAGATAGAAGTTATAAATCCCGACGCTGAATTAATGGAGGGCACCCGGTCGGATCTGAACAACAATTCCCTGGTGCTGATGCTGGAGTATGGACAGGAAAGGCTTCTGCTGGCGGCGGACGTGGAGGAGGAGTCCCAGCGACGGCTTTTGGAATCCGGCGCGGATATTGATTGCACCGTTCTAAAAGTGCCGCATCACGGCAGCCGTTATATTTCGCCGGAGTTTTTTGCTCAGGCCGGACCCGAACTGGCGGTAGTATCAGTGGGTGGGAACAATAACTTCGGCCATCCTGATTCCCAAACCCTGCGGATTTTGGAAGACTTGGGCGCAAGGGTATACCGCACCGACCGGGACGGCGCCGTGGTGGTGTCCACCGACGGAGAAAGGATTTGGGTTAATGTGGGCAGAATGGAAAGTAGTCAGTAGTCAGTAGTCAGGAGTCAGGAGTCAGGAGTCAGAATGAGAGAACCGGCGAAAACAACAGTAGTTAGCAAGAGATAACTGTTTATCGTCTCGAAATATTCTGAATTCTGACTACTGAAATCTGACTACCTGCCGCAAAGATAGACATCCATGCCGCATGCGGCACCACAGGCAACGAAAATACTTAGCCACAGAGCACACAAAGTTTTCGGGTGTAAGGAATGCCTGAATCCTTCTGACTCCTGACTTCTGACTCCTGACCCGGAATTCACTCAGTATAAGTATTTTCAGGATAGAGTGGAGGTATTTAATTGAAATTCATTATTGATAAAAAAGTTTTCGAAACTTTGCCCACCGTATGTTTCGGGGTGGTGGTGGCAAAGGGATTGGATAATGCTGGAAAGTCGGCTGAAATTCTGGATCTGTTAAAGGAATCCATATCCTTTGCCCGCTCCAAATTCCAGGGTGTAAACATAAAGGAGCACCCGGACCTGATTTGTTATAGGAATGCTTTCATTAAGATAGGCTTCAACCCCAATAAATTTTTAAGTTCGGTGGAGGCGCTTACTTCCCGGGTGTTAAAGGGCGGAGAGTTGCCAGATATCAACGATGTGGTGAATCTGGTTAACGCCATATCCCTGAAATATACATTGCCAATGGGCGCCCACGATCTAAATTCAGTTGAGGGAGATATATCCGTGCGGTATTCCCGGGAGGGGGAATCTTTTATACCCTTCGGCGCCGGTGTCGCGGAAGAGGTTGCGGAGGGAGAACTGGTTTATGCGGACGGAAGGGATATTAGGACCAGACGCTGGATCTGGAGACAGAACGACAGGGGCAAGGTAACCGCAGAAAGCAGCAGGATTTTCTTCCCCATCGACGGGTTTACCGACTGCAACCTTGAATCGGTAAAAGAAGCCAGGGAAGAACTTGCAAATTGCATTGAGAAATATTTCGGCGTGAAGCCAACCACGTTTTACCTTGACATAAACAACCCGGAAACGGAAATATAGGAGGCCGTTGAAAAACTTCGCCTGGCACTTTACTCAGGCTCGCCGTACAGTAGAAGTTGGGGACATTCCTCTGACCCGGAAGCCATACTACTAAGGGAGGTGTGTCCCCTGACCTCTGATCTCCAGTACGCTCCGCGCTGTACGGCTTCACCTTTCGTGCCATGCTCGTTTTTGAACGGCCTCTGTAGGGCTTTTTTTGCCTTAGGTGGAGGCTCACACAATGCCTGATTTACTGATTGTTCTTGAAAAAAAACTGTTATATA
>CBEULQ010000114.1:0-6869 GCA_965543975.1 uncultured Desulfocucumis sp.
AGGTCGTCGGCGAACTGCGCCACCATCCGGTTGGTATCAGGAAACTCCTCGTTGTAGCCGTGGACGAAAACCATCAGCTTCTAAGTTTTACAGATAGTCGTGCCAATTCTTCACAACGACGGCTTCCGGGAATCCCTGGTGAGCGGCACAAACAGCCATCTTGTAGCGTTGGTCTATTCCGTATAGCTTAAAAAACCAGCTACCCGACACATCCTCCGTTTCAAGCCTTGCATTTCCGCCGTCGCCCACTCTGATGGAAAAAGAATCAAACGGCCTGGACAACCCTTCCCCCAGGGCCTTAATGTAGCTCTCCTTCAATACCCACAGTGAAAAAAAGTAGTGACGCTGTTCCGCTTCATTCTTCGTCATTAGGTCACCATACTCGACCGGTGAAAAAAATCTGCTTGCGATATTGTACTCCACGGGACGAATCAGCTCAATGTCGATGCCAACCGGTGCGTTGTCAACGACACATACCACCAACTCGCCGGAATGTGAAAGATTAAAGTGGAAATCACCGCTACCCATCAAGAAAGGTTTACCGTGCGGGTTAGCTTCGAAGGATATCTTTTCATCGGGCATTTGGAGGTTTTCAAGGATGATTTGCCTGAGCATCAGACCAGCCAGGATGGACCTTCGAGCATCTTCTGCTCTAATAAATTTTTTGACTTTCTCCTGCCTCTCCCTAGTCAGGCGGGAGCATAACCAGCCAAGTTCAAAATCGGCCATATTTTCTGTTAACCTAGCCGCATATATTTTCATCCTCCACCTCGTCAGATCCGATATGCTCCTTCAGCCTGGGAACCATCAACGCAGGCCACGCCAGGTGACGGCCCCGACCCTGTTAAACCGGACATGCCTTTGTTTGCTATTATATGCTGGAGGTGAAAAATCCTCCATTATATAAATTGGTTTGATGTTGGACGATTACAATGCCAAGGTAAAAGAGGAAAAATATTCCCCCTGTTGAAAATTATGATAAAAAATAATCTAAAAGGTAATTAATTCCCGAAAATTTTATTATATAAACTGGGGGTAGCAGCGAATGATAAGTGAAACGGACGTAGTTCATAATGAGCCGATAGCAATCATCGGTATAGGTTGCCGTTTCCCGGGAGGCGCGTCCAATCCGAAGAAATTTTGGGAAATCCTCTGTAACGGTATTGACGCCATTACCGATGTGCCGCCAGATAGGTGGGACATGCGGCGGTTTTATGACCCCGATTCCGATAAGCCTGGGAAGATGTATGTAAAACAAGCCGGATTTCTTAAAGAAAAAATCGACTGGTTTGATCCGCTGTTTTTTGGAATCTCTCCACGGGAAGCTTCCTATGTAGATCCACAGCAGAGGCTACTTCTGGAGGTGACCTGGGAGGCAATGGAAGATGCCGGGATACCGCTTGAAAAACTGGATGGTTCCAATACTGGTGTCTTCATTGGCGGATTTGATTTAGATCAATTACTTTTACAATTCAATGTTTTTAACCGTGAATTGATTAACAATTATTCTGGAGTAGGGTCAGCCATGACCACTCTGGCCAGTAGAATTTCATACACTTTTAACCTTCTGGGCCCATGCGTCTCGATGGATACAGCCTGTTCATCCTCTCTTGTCGCCACCCATTATGCCTGCCGTAGTTTGTGGGATGGAGAATGCACCCTCGCAATCGCCGGCGGCACAAATGTAATGTTAAAACCGGAATTTTTCGTTGGCATGTGCAAGGCGAAGTTCCTTTCTAGACACTCCCGGTGCAAGGCTTTTGACGAGCAGGCTGAGGGGTATGTAAGGGGCGAGGGCGCAGGTGTGGTCATCTTAAAACCCTTATCACTCGCTCTTAAAGATAAAGACCCGGTTTATGCTGTTATTCACGCTACCGGCGTGAACCAGGACGGGCAAACCAGCGGCATTACCGTCCCCAACCCGGATGCGCAGGAAGCTCTGATTAAAAGAGTTTGCGCTTCGGCAAATATTAGCCCCGGTGATATCCAATATATAGAAGCCCACGGGACAGGTACGCAGGCCGGGGATCAGGCGGAAGCCATGGCGTTGCACCGTGCCCTCGCCGAAGGACGCAAACCCGGCGACAAATGCGTGATTGGTTCGGTTAAAACCAATATCGGGCACCTTGAGGCCGGAGCCGGGGTGGCAGGACTTATAAAGGCCGCTTTATGTCTGAAACACAAAAAAATCCCACCTAACCTGCACTTTGAAAGACCTAATCCCAATATACCTTTTGATGAACTCTGCATTCGCGTTCCTACCACTCTGGAACCATGGCCAAAAGTTAAAAACAAAGCTTGCGCAGGGGTTAATTCTTTTGGATTCGGCGGGACAAACGCCCATGTTCTTTTAGGAGAGCCGCCGGTTTTTAAAGAAAGTTCCGATCGCCGCCGTATGGAACCATATTGCAATCCCTTATTGATTCGGCTTACGGCGCGTGATCAAAACGCGCTCAGGCAGCTTACAGAAATTTATTATAGTTATCTTACTTCGGATAACAAAGGAAAAACGGTTTCCCTTGATGATTTTGCCTATACCACGGCTTTCCGGCGTAGTCACCATCATTACCGGCTGGCATTTATCGCCCAGTCACGGGAACAGCTTTGTGAGCAATTAAGGCTGTTTTCCAGTTGGGAATTGCGACCGGGTATGTGCTTTGGCAAGGCGCTGCCGCAGGAAGACAGAAAAATGGTCTTTGTCTGCACCGGTATGGGACCTCAGTGGTGGGCAATGGGCAGGGAGCTGATGGATAAGGAACCAGTATTTCGCAATACCATGAAGAAATGTGACGCAATATTCAAACAACATTCCGGCTGGTCACTCATTGAAGAACTGAAAAAGGACGAAAACGAATCCAGAATCGGAAAGACACAAGTGGCGCAACCTGCCAACTTTGCCGTTCAGGTAGCCCTGGCCGCCCTCTTGAAATCATGGGGAATAAAACCTGATGCTGTTGTGGGGCACAGTGTCGGGGAGATTGCCGCCGCCTATATTGCGGGAGCCCTGTCCCTGGAGGATGCTTTGTTAGTCAGCTACCACAGGAGCAGGCTTCAGCAGACTCTTGCCGGGAAAGGATCTATGCTGGCGGTAGACCTTTCGGAGGTTGAAGCGAAAGGCTTAATTGAAAGCTATGATAAAGTTTCAATTGCCGCCATCAACAGCAGCTCTGCCGTAACCCTTGCGGGTGAGACGGGAGTTTTACAGGAGATTTCCGTGCTCCTTGAAGAAAACAGTGTGTTTAACAGGTTTCTACGCGTTGAGGTTGCTTACCACAGCTATCAGATGGACAAATTGAAGGATGAATTGCATTCATGCCTGTCAGATATAAATCCACAAGAGGACGAAGTTCCCCTGTATTCCACCGTCACCGGACAGCAGGTGAACGGCCGAGAACTGGACAAGAATTACTGGTGGCGGAACATGAGAGAGCCTGTCCGCTTCGGAAAAGCCGTCCATACACTGATGCGGGACGGATACAGCATTTTTATGGAGATCGGCCCGCACCCCGTTTTGGCAACTTCAATAAAAGAGTCTTTAAGGGAAGCCGGTGTAACCGGGCATGTTTTATCGTCCCTCAAAAGAAAACAGCCGGAACTTGCCGGTATGCTGGAATCCCTGGGCTGCTTATACACCCTGGGGTTTCCGGTTCGTTGGGAAGCAATTATTCCGTACGCCGGGCACGTTTCCCTGCCGTGTTATCCATGGCAGAGTGAGCGTTACTGGACGGAATCAGAAAAATCCAGGGAGGACAGGCTCGGACTTCAGGGTCATGTATTTTTGAACGGTAATATGAGGCTGGCAAACCCGGCCTGGCAGGTGGAGTTGAATGAACACTATTTCAGTTACATGAAGGATCACCGCATTGAAAACGCCGTGGTCTTCCCTGCTGCGGGGTATGTTGAGGCAGGACTGGCCTTGTACGAGAATATGTCCGGAAAGAGAAACGTCATACTGAAAGAATTGGTTTTCCATCAGGTACTGGTGGCAGATGATAAAAAAATTCAGAATATCTATTTTAGTTACGACCCTAAAACAAAGGAGTATTCAGTTTTAAGCTCTGCGAATGACCGGGCGGAAGATTGGAAACTGCACGCAACCGGCAGGATTTCACCTGCTATACCCGACGATACCGCCAGCCGGGTTAATATTGATTCACTGAGGGAACGCTGCAGTGAAGAAATCCAGAGTGAAGTTTTTTATCAAATGCTGGACGGCTACGGCTTAAATTACGGGCCGTCCTTTCGCACGCTAAAAGAAATATGGAAAGGAACAGGAGAGGTATTTGCCGGAATCGAGATGCAGGATGCGGCAATGATGAGCGGGGATGGCTATATACTGCACCCGGCCATACTTGACGGTAGTATTCAAGCGTTAATGGCAGCTGCCGACGGAGCTGATGACACCTTGCAAGGCACGTTCATACCAGTCTCCATCGAAAGGTTATCATTTTATGAAACGCCTGGTCAAAAGGTATGGAGTTACGGTACAATCACGCGCCGGACAGCGGATTTAATAATAGGTGATATATTGATCCTGGATGGGGATGGAAATGTAAACGTCAGTATCCAAGGGTTGAAATGCCGGGCAATCGCGAAAGAAAAAGACATTGATAAAAACCTGGTGAATGACGTCCTGTACGAATTTATATGGCAAAAAACGGAAGATGCTTCAGGCGCGCCACTTATAGATAAAACTCTGACGGAGTGGCTTATTTTTACGGATGAAGACGAAGCAACCCGCCGGGTGACGGATTGCCTGGCATCATATAACATCGGCTATACTCTCGTTTTTCAAAACGACAAGTACAAAAAAACGAACAAAGGTAATTACCACATTTGCCCCGAAAACCCCGGGGATTTCGACAAGCTTTTAAATGACACAGCGGATAATGAATTCAGCACTATTCTATATCTCTGGGGGTTGAACCAGAAGAATGTTCTACCGGAAGATCTGTTTGAAGAATCGGTTAACCACTGCACCGCGTTAACCCATATAATACTAGCCCTACACAGAAACCGTGCAGGCAAGAATACTGACATCGGCATCATCACCAGAGGATCGCAAATTGTAAGCACGGGGGATACAATTTCCAACCTGGCCACGGCACCTTTATGGGGACTTGGCTTTTTAGCCGGGAACGAATACCCGGATATCCATTGCAGGCTTATCGATTTGAGCCCGGATGCGCCGGAAGACAAAATAAAGGCGGTAGTTCACGAACTCCTCTCTGGTAGTGAAGACATGGATGTCGCTTTACGCGAAGATGGAAAATACGTAAAGCAACTTGTTCGCGTGCCGGAAGAACCTCAAAACAAGCTTCCCGAAACAAGGCTTACTTCCACCGGGAATCCGGTGATGCTGGAAGTACTTACCCCCGGTAGAATAGACGGCCTGGTTTACCATGAAATGAATATAAAACCTCCGGGGCCAGGTGAAATACAAATCGAAGTATCCACCTGCGGGCTGAATTACAAGGACCTCTTGAAGGTTTTAGGACAAATACCGCCGGAAGTTATTAATGGAACCTATTATGAAAATATGTTGGGTATGGAATCAGCAGGAAAGGTGGTTGCAGTCGGGGAAGACGTCAAGGAGTTTGCAGTGAGCGATAAAGTTGTGGGTTTTGCCAAAGGTTTTTGTTCCTATGTAAATGTTCCGGCGGCATATGCTGCTCTAAAGCCGGAAGAGCTTTCTTTTGAAGAGGCTCCGGTTTTTATAGGTTTCGGCACTGCTTATCACGGGTTGGTCAATATTGCCGGACTGCAGCGGGGTGAGCAGATTCTTATCCATAATGCCACCGGTGGTGTAGGCCTGGCAGCGGTACAATTGGCCAGGTGGATCGGCGCTGAAATATTTGCAACGGCAGGAAGCGAGGAAAAAAGAGAATACCTGAGGTCTATCGGTGTCAAACACGTGATGAATTCAAGGACCTTAAAATTTGCGGATGAAGTGAGAGAACAAACGGACGGCCGTGGTGTCGACGTGGTTATCAATGCCATAGCCGGTGAAGCCCTGTTTGAAAGCTTTTCGCTCCTTGCCCCTTATGGCAGGTTTATCGAAATCGGCAAAAGAGATATTTCAGAGAATAACGGGCTACCCATGCGCGCCTTTAATAACAACCTTACCTTTTCGGCTGTTGATATGGACAGGCTTTTAAAAGAACGCCCCCTGGTCATAAAAGGTATATTAAAGGCTGTTACCCGACTCTTTAACGAAGGACATATTTCCGCTATGCCCGTAAGTATATTCCCTGCTGCAGAGGCAGCCGGGGCATTCCGCCTGATGGCGCAAAGCAACCATATCGGCAAGATCGTGATCGATATACGAAACCAGGAAGTCCCGGTAATTGCCACCATCCATAAGGAAAATTTATTCCACAGGGATGCCACCTATTTGATCACCGGCGGCAACAAAGGATTTGGTCTTGAAATTGCGCAATGGGTCTCCGCAAAAGGAGCCGGAAACATTGTGCTGGTGAGCAGGAGCGGCGCATCTGAGGAAACCCGACGGGCGGCGGCTGTCATGGAACAAAACGGTACCAGGGTGGAGGTTTTACCTGTTGATATTGCAAACGAAATTCAAGTTAAGCAACTAGTGGATAAAATAAAAACCCATTTACCGCCTCTACGGGGTATCTTCCACGGAGCCGCGGTACTGGACGACGGTTTCCTTGCGGATATGGACAAAAGCCGTTTTTCCAAAGTGATGGCGCCAAAGGTCATGGGGGTCTTAAACCTGCATCAATACACTGAAGATGAACCCCTTGACTTCTTCATCTCTTTTTCATCGATTTCATCCCTGATCGGCAACCCGGGACAGGGTAATTATGTAGCCGCAAACTCCTTTCTGGACGCATTTGCTCACTACA
>CBEULQ010000115.1:0-6866 GCA_965543975.1 uncultured Desulfocucumis sp.
AGGCGGTGAGCACAGATTTGTTCACCATGCCGGTGGTGGTTTATCCCCTGACCTATTTCCTTTCTGCTCTGGGAGGCACTTTCTTTATCATAACGGCACATTTGCTGGCTTCCAGGGGAGTTAAAAAACTGGACCTGGTGGATGTTTTGAAGAACAGGGATTAACGGAGGTCTATCATGAAACGCAAAAAATTTTTCATCCTGGGAACGGCAATAGTCGCACTGGTGGCAATATCCGCAATGTTTATTAAAACCGGCGGCACGGAGGTAGAAACGGTGACAGTATCCAAAGGCGAAATAAACCGCCGGGTAACTGACACGGGTTACGTACAGCCCGTAAAAAGCTACGATCTATACGCCGTCCAGAGCGGAAGGGTAATAAACGTACCGGTGCAAAACGGTGCAAGGGTCAAAAAAGGGCAAACCATTGCAGTTCTGGAAAATAATGACCTAAATCTTCAGATTAGCGAAATGCAGTCACAACTTTCCCAAGCTAATTCTACTGCCGAGGGAGCCAGGGCCGCCATGGGGCGCACCGAACTGGAATTAAAAGAGGCCAATGACAATCTGACCAGGGTAACGGAGCTGTTCCAGGAAGGAGCAGTCAGCCGGGTGGAATACGACAAGGCCGTACTCCGGGTTCAATCGCTCCAGGAAACATTAAATGAACAGAAATCTATGTATAACAGCGCCCAGTCCAGGAAAACCGGCCTGGGCAAATCATTGAAGGAGCTGAACATCAAGGCGGATCAGCTTTCCGTTACAAGTCCGGTGGACGGATTAATACTGAACCTGCCGGCCCAGGAAGAACTGTACGTTAACCCCGGAACCCTGCTGGCCACAGTTGCGGGACAGGAACGCCTGGAAGTTAAGGCCGATATACTGAGCGACGACCTGGCCGAAGTGAAAATTGGGCAGGATGTTGACATTACGGCCCCGGTTCTTGGGCAGAAAACTCTGAGGGGCAGGGTGACCCGGATATACCCCAGAGCTGAAGAAAAACAGTCAGCCCTGGGAGTTACCCAGCGCAGGGTCCCGGTAATTGTTTCCCTGGACGACCCTGCTGTCCTTAAACCGGGATACGAAGTAAAGGTGGCCATAAACACCTTGATTAGCAGGGACATCCTGGTTGTCCCCCGCCAGTCGGTGCTGGTCAAAAATGACGGCGCTAAAGAAATTATGGTTGTGTCCGGTGACAGGGTAGAGCGGCGACAGATAAAAACAGGGTTGAGCGACAGTGAAAAACTGGAGGTTATCGATGGAGTAAAAGCCGGTGAACAAATAATTCAGGATGGCAGCCTGGAATTAAAGGATAATGCCAAAATCAAGCCGCTAACATAAGTGAGCCTTGGGTTCGGAAGGGGTTATTCCCCTACCGAACCCTTAGAGCGAACTTAGTTCGAATACGTTGGGGACATTCCTCACCCCAAAGTCAGGCTTTAAATAGAGGTGTGTCCCCTATCCTTAATTGCCTGTTGATCTCCGACCTTCGAGAACGGGGACTTACAGGCTGTTAGCGAGATAAAACAGTAACAGAATAATCCTGTCCGGATTCAATTTAAATTAACCCACTCGAACCCATCTCGAGTGGGTTAATTTATGTCCTTTTTTCCCGAATTTTCTGTTTAAGAAAAAAGTCTTAGTAACATGATTATTTTTGCTCATATTAGGATTTTGAAAAAAGTGTTAAAATTATATTAAATTTAAGCGGAGAGGTGGGAGGTTGCCGTGCTGACACTACGGAGAAAAAAAATGGAAGACCACCTTTTCCATTGCGGGTACTCCCGGTTTATGTTGCAGCGCATGCAAACAAGAAGACTTATCAGTTGTTACAACTGGGAAAGGGAAAAACAGCGACAGAAAAAAGAGCTGGCTGCCCAGACGCAATTGTCAAAAATCAGGCAAGAGTTCACAAAAATAAAAACGCCCATAAAATGCGCAAATGCAATACAGTCAAACAAAAGAATTTAATACGTTGGGGATATTCCTTCGTGAACTTTGTTTAGAAGTAACGGATTGCAGATAACTTAAGAAGGTGTGTCCCCTGACCAAAAATAAATCCGCCTGAAAAGGCGGAATTTTTATTTACATATTAAAATTAATCACGGTATCAATAATTAATAGCGAGAGTTTCTGCTGAAACAGTCACGGCAGTATACCGGCCTGTCGCCTGTGGGACGGAAGGGAACCATGGTCTCCACACCGCATTCCGCACATGTTACGGTATACATTTCACGCCGGGGGCGGCCACCGCCGCCATTACCGTTTCTCTGCCTGCGCGCAGCCCTGCATTGGGGGCAGCGTCCGGGTTCGTTAGTAAAACCCTTCTCGGCAAAAAATTCCTGTTCTGACGCGGAGAAGATAAAGTCGGCGCCGCAATCGCGGCAGGAAAGGGTTTTGTCCTGATACATTGTTAACCTCCTCGAAAATATTGCCCAGTAGGTTTTAGGGTATTCACTTATTACCTATCTCCCTTACCCACCGAGCAGTTGAGAAGGCTAAATGAATAATACCAAAAACTCGGGACCTAATAATATTTTAACCTTTCTTCGGAAAAATGTAAAACCTTTGACTGAAAAATATTATTTAACCGGTTAATATCTATCCGTTAACGGAGATAGAATCCTTCTCCCGGCGATAGCGCAGCCGCTGTATCAGGTAGCTGCAAGCCAGCAATCCCAGGCCTATCAAATCAGTTAAACCGGACGGGTCAATAAGAAGAAGGCCGCCCACCAGCAGTACCAGTCTTTCCGGCCAGCTTGCCCGGGTAACCAGATATCCTGCGATGGCGCCCGCCACCCCGATCATCCCAATTACTGAAGTAGCCGTCATCCGCAGGACCTCAAACAAAGTAGTATCTATCATTAATAAGGAAGGGGACATAACGAAAATGTAAGGTACAAGGAATGCCGCTACGGCTAGTTTTGAAGCATTTATACCGGTCTTCATGGGATTGCCCCGGGCAATTCCGGATCCGGCATAGGCTGCCAGGGCCACCGGGGGAGTGACGTCGGCCACAATGCCGAAATAAAAAGCAAACATGTGGGCAGCCATCACCGGAACGCCCAGCTGTATTATGGCCGGGGCGGCAATTGTGGAGGTAATAACGTAATTCGCCGTGGTGGGCACCCCCATACCCAGCACTATGGACGATATCATGGTAAAGAAAAGTGTGGGCAGCAAAAGCCCGTGAGCCATGCCTATCATAGCCGAAGCAAGCTTGAGTCCCAGCCCCGTCTTGGTTACCACTCCAATAATTATTCCGGCCGTGGCACATGCAATAATTACCCCCAGTGCGCTGCGGGCACCGGTTTCCAAACCTTTTACCACGTCATAGGCTGAAATCCGGGTGGAGCGGCGCAGTAGGGACGCGCCTATGGCCAGGGCGATGGCCCAAAGAGCCGCTCTCATCGGAGTGTAGCCGGAAACCAGCAGATATACTATGGCGATTAAAGGAACTGCCAGGTGCCCCCGCTCCACGATGAGCCTGCCAATCTTAGGCAACTGATCCCGGGGTATCCCTTTAAGGCCGTTTTTCCTGGCCTCCAGGTGTACCCCGATCCATATGCCGGTAAAATACAGCAATGCAGGAATAACGGCGGCCTTGACCACACTGATGTAGGATACACCAATAAATTCAGCCATTAAAAAAGCAGCGGCACCCATAATGGGAGGCATTAGCTGGCCGCCGGTGGAAGCCGCGGCCTCTACCGCCCCGGCAAATTCAGGTTTGTAACCCAGGCTTTTCATCATAGGTATGGTAAAACTTCCGGTGCCCGCCACGTTGGCCACGGAACTGCCGGATACAGTTCCCATCAGCCCGCTGGACAGCACCGCCACCTTGGCCGGCCCCCCGCTGGCCCATCCTGCCACCGCATTGGCCAGGTCGATGAAAAATTTGCCCAGGCCGGTTTTCTCTAGGTAAGCGCCAAACAGTATAAAAAGAAATATAAATGTTGAGGAAACACCCAGGGGAATACCGAAAATTCCTTCCGTGGTGAAGAAAAGGTGCCCCACCAGTTGGTCCGGTTTAACACCCTGGTGGGCCATTATGCCTGGAATGTACGGTCCGGCAAAGGCATATGCCAGAAAACAGGTGGCTACAATGACAATAGGCCATCCCACCACCCTGCGGGCTGCCTCCATCAGTAAGAACACACCAAGAGACCCCGCTGCCAGGTCCAGGACGGTTACTGTACCTGCCCTCATAACCAACTCCTGATAGCAAACCACTATATACATGGGAGTTGCCGCCGCCACCAGCGCCAAAAGGGCGTCAAACCAATGCAGCCTGTCACGGGGCCAGCTCCGTCTGGTGGGATACAGAAGGTATACCAGAGACAGGGCAAAGGACAGGTGTATAGAACGTTGAATGTGTGCGTCCAGCACTCCGAAAATGGCTGTATAAAGCTGGAAAATGGAAAAACTAATGGCCAGCGCCCCCACCATCCGGGCCAAAAAGCCCTTTAGGCGCCTGTAATCTGACTCCTTGTCATATTTAGCCATAAACTCATCTATGTTAACGGTATCATCCGTCTTTTTCACGTTCCGGTCATTCAAAAAAATACCCCTTTCTGCCTCTTATTGATTGACTAATGATATCCAAGGCTGAAAGCCTTTGGACTTTAATGTTCACCAGTGCCCCGGAAGCAAAATAATCATTGTAATAATACGTCTTGCCCCTGTATATCACAGCTTGCCGGGCCAGGGGCACGGCCCTTATATTTACTTCCCTGAAACGGCGGTTAATTCCGGTTAAAACAAATTTGCCGCTGCGTTCTGCCAACTTTCCTTCCACGGCCAGAAAAGGCAATCCCACCCCCAGAGAATCATATACCGTGGAGTTAAGAACCAACCGGTCACCGGGGCCAAGGGAATAATTCTCCCATACAGGGGTCTTCTGTACCGAATGAACATAATACAATGTAAAACTTTTATCCACAGCCAGGGGAAAGCGCCAAACAGTTTGGCCGCTGAGGTCCGCCGTTACCAGATAGGGCATTTTGAAAAAAAGAATAATGGCCATGGTTACTAATAGCGATGCAAGTATAACAAAGGATAATCCGCGCTTGTTAGTTCTATTCATAGTTACCGGGCCCCATTATAGGGCCCGGCCACCTCCCGGTCAATATGCTTTACTCTTTAAAAAATTTATCCGCGCCCGGATGCAGGGGAATGGACATGCCTTCCTGGGCGGTTTCCTTGGTTATGTTCTTGCCCACCGCATGGGCGGCCTTAAGGCTGTCGAGATTGGAGTATATTGCCTTTGCCACGTCATAAGCCATCTGGTCATCCATTTTATCGGTTACCGCCAGCATGGAGCGAACGGTCACCGCCATCACTTCCTTATCCTGGTTGGGATATGTATTGGCGGGAATGGCAACTTTGGTGTAGAAAGGATATTTGGCGATAAGCTTGTCCGCCGCATCCGCCGGCACCGGCAAAAGAACTACCTTATGCTGAGCCGCTATATCCTGGATGGCGGCTGTGGGGAATCCGGCAGTAACAAAAGCAGCGTCCACGTTTCCGTCCTTCAGGTTATTGGCAGCTTCCGCAAAGGACAGGTACTGGGGCTTAATATCGTTGTAAGTGATTCCATAGGACTCCAGAATCTGGCGGGCATTCGCCTCGGTGCCGCTTCCGGCCGCACCAACGGCAACGCGCTTCCCTTTAAGGCCGGCAATATCTGTAATACCGGTCTTGTCCAGGGTAACGATTTGAATGCATTCATTATATAAAGTCGCCAGACCTTTTAAACCATCAACTTTTTTATCCTTGAACATTTCCTGTCCATTGGCCGCGTAAAAAGCTATATCGTTCTGCACGAAGGCAATTTGGACGTTGCCGTCCTTCAGCATATTGACGTTGGCCACGGATGCCCCGGTGCTCTGGGCCGTAGCGTTGACTCCCGCAACATTCTTGTTCAAAATCTCAGCAATTGCACCGCCCAGAGGATAATAAACCCCGGCAGTACCGCCTGTGGCTATGTTGACGAATTTTTTCTCCGCCGGCTGTTTTTCATCTGCTTTCTTCTCCTCAGCCGGTTGGGACCCGCAGCCGGCAACCAGCGCAGCCAGCAGTAAAAGCACCAATATAATAGACAATCCACGTTTAGATGATTTAAACATTTACAACCCCCCGTTTATTCTCCTGTCAAACCTTAAACACACTTTCAAGCACAATGAAACTAATAGTCAACGGTTACCGCATTAACGTCCTATGCCAGGTCATCCCTCCCGATTTAAATATTTTACCTGTGCCGCATGGCAAATCATTTTGTTCCCCTGACCTTAATGTTTCGAATAAGTTGGGACATTCCTCATCCCAAAGTCAGATACGTTGGGGACATTCTGACCCTAAAGTTACACACCAAATAGAGGTGTGTCCCCTATCCTTATTTGCCTGTTTATCCCCGATCTTCAAGGACGGTTCTTACAGGCTGTTAGCTAGCTAATTGCCGTTCTAATTTTGCGTTTTTTTTCTGGTGAGGGAGAGGAATTCCCGGCGTATTCTTTCCGTAACGGGCCCCGGACGGCCATCTGCCACCTGCTTCCCGTCCACATTTACCACCGGCGCTATCTCAACAACCGAGCCGGTAAAAAATACTTCTTCGGCAGCCAGCATATCCTCCAGTTTGAAAGGCTCAACCAGGACCGGCACGTTCATGGATTCGGCCAGTTCAAGCACGTATTGCCTGGTAATTCCGGCCAGTATTCTATTGTCAGCCGGGTGTGTCATCAGGAGGCCGTTTTTAACGATAAATATATTGCTGGCCCCGCATTCGGTAACCGTCCCGTCCGGCAGTACAAAAACCGCCTCCGCCGCCCCGGCTTTACGTGCCCTGTGCTTGGCCAGCAATATATTTAT
>CBEULQ010000116.1:0-6853 GCA_965543975.1 uncultured Desulfocucumis sp.
AAAAAATATTTTCTACATGCGATATTATGAAGAGTAACAAATTAACGGTTGATGAAAACAAATAAAAGTGACAATGCTTTGGAGGTTTAAATCCATAGAAAGGGAGGAGTTGTTTCGATGGAATACTTTGGAGAAGAAGCATTGGGTCTTGTTGAAACAAGAGGTATGGTTCCGGCAATTCAAGCGGCTGATGTCATGTGTAAAACTGCTGACGTTGTTCTTGTTTCGTATGAAAATGTGGGATCCGGGCTTGTCACGGTCATGGTTAAAGGCGATGTGGCAGCAGTGAGGGCAGCTGTGGAAAACGGTGCGGCAGCGGCAGCAGCCATTGGCGAAATGACAGCCTCCCACGTCATGCCGCGCCCCGTCAGCCGGGTAGGCAAGATTGTTTCAAAACATGACATTGATGCGGAATGAACATTGATTATTTTGGAAAGGGGCATCAGTGTGGACAAAAATGATGCTTTAGGGTTCATAGAAACGTATGGGCTGGTTTCGGTGCTGGAAGCTGCGGATGCCATGTGTAAGGCTGCGGATGTGGAATTGGTTGGTTATGAAAATGTGGCTTCCGGTTTGATTTCCGTCGTGGTTCGTGGCGACGTGGGAGCGGTGAAAGCGGCTGTAGAGGCCGGCGTCAAAGCGGCCAGAAAAGTGGGCGAGATCTATTGCTCCCTTGTCATCCCCAGGCCGCATCCGGACGTAGAAAAGATTGTCGCCAAATACACTCTCGACTGGTAAATAACGCATTTTTTAATCTTTGGATTTTCGCCGGTGGAAAGGGGGGAGTGACTTAAGATATGAATAGAATTGACAATGATTTGCTCTCCGTCCAAGAAGCCCGGATTCTTGTGGAAAACGCCCGCGAGGCGCAAAAGGTGCTGGCAGCTTATTCCCAGGAAAAACTGGACAAAATTGTCGGGCATATGGCCGAAGCAGTGTACAAATATGCTAAAGAACTTGCCATTATGTCCCATGAAGAAACGGGATTTGGTAAATGGCAGGACAAGTTTGTCAAAAATATTTTTGCAAGTGATTTTTTCTATAAAAAAATCAGGAACATGATAGTTGTCGGTATTATTGGTGAAGACAAAGAAAACAAGACCATGGATATTGGCGTGCCAGTTGGAGTGATTGTCGCGCTGCCACCTTCAACCAACCCTGCATCCACTACAATATATAAAACACTGCTTGCCATAAAATCAGGTAATGCTATTGTTTTTTCTCCTCATCCCAAGGCCCAAAAAACCATCTCCAAGGTGCTCGATATACTAATACGGGCGGCGGAAGAAAGTGGATTGCCTTGCGGGGCCATCGGATATTTGCGAACGCTGGTTGTGGACGGTACGGTTGCGTTGATGAACCACAAAGACACATCGCTTATTCTGATTACGGGTGTGCCCAAGCTGGTCAGGGCGGCGTATACATCCGGAAAACCGACAATTTATGGTGGTCCGGGTAATGGACCCGCCTTTATTGAACGTTCAGCCGACATAAAAAAGGCCGTGGCAGATATTATTGCCAGCAGAACTTTCGATAACGGAATAGTTTCGGCCTCGGAACAATCCATTGTGGCTGAGGACTGTATAGCCGATGAAGTAAGGCAAGAGCTTAAGCGAAATGGAGCCTATTTCATGTCAGGCAAGGAATCGGAACAGCTCAGTAAGTTATTTTCCCGTCCTGATGGCAGTATAAATCCGGAAATTGTCGGGAAACCGGCTATAGAGTTGGCACGGCAAAGCGGCATACGTGTCCCGGAAGATACCAAAGTATTGATTTCAGAACAAAAATATGTGTCCCCCACCAATCCGTATTCAAGGGAAAAGCTTTGCCCGGTTCTGGCATTTTACGTTGAAAAGGACTGGATGAATGCCTGTGAAAAATGTATAGAATTGCTGGTAAATGAAGGTCTGGGACATACCCTGGTAATTCACTCGAAAAATGAGGATGTGATTCGGCAATTTGCCCTGAAAAAACCGGTATCAAGAGTACTGGTGAATACTCCCGCCACATTAGGGGGTATAGGAGCGACAACCAATCTCTTCCCGGCATTAACCCTGGGTTGCGGCGCAGCAGGCGGCGGGTTTACTTCTGATAATGTTTCACCAATGAACTTGATTAATATTCGAAAAGTCGGCTATGGTGTGCGGCAGCTGGAGGATATAACTAATGGTGTGCAGGCGGGGGAAGTCGCTGAAAAAAGCGGAACCCGTTGCTCCGCCAATCAGTATTCCATTGAAAATATCCAAGATTTAAGTGAGTTGATTGAAAAATTACTTAAGCAACTTACGTAAGCGCGGAGAAGATTGAGGTGTAGTCAATGAAACAGGGATAAAGTCTTCTGTTTTTACGTAAGTGGTCCTGATCCGGATTTAAAAGCTGAATAAAGTAGGAGGGAGGAAAAAAAGTTGGATATTAAAGATATTTCAAATAAGTTTGCGGATGCAACAAAACACTTGTCCCCGGAAGAAAAGGCTGCAATTATGAAGCTGTTTCAGGGAATTGCCAAAGAATTATCCGCAAACAGTCCTGCAACAAACAGTGTGACAAAATCCCCGGTGTATGAAGGGGAAATCACGGGACTGACACCGCGCTTGGAACGGCTGAGAGCAGCTTATTTAAAGGTTAAACCCAGTGTCAGTATCTATCGTGCCAGAGCTTTCACCCAAGTGGCCAAAGAAAATGAGGGTTTGCCCAAAATTCTTCTAAGGGCCAAATGTTTCAGAAAAGCCTGTGAAACAGCTCCCCTGGTTATTCAAAAGGATGAACTGATCGTTGGACATCCCTGCGGGAAACCGAGGGCCGGTGCCGTATCCCCGGATATTGCCTGGAGATGGATTAGGGACGAACTGGACACCATGTCAACCCGGCCGCAGGATCCCTTTGAAATCAGTGAGGAAGACAAGCGGATTTTGCGGGAAGAGATCTTCCCCTATTGGGAAGGTTGGAGCCTGGATGAGATTTGTCAGAAACAATATGAAGAAGCCGGCCTGTGGTCATTTTCAGGCGAATCTTTTGTCAGTGATCTTTCTTATCATCAGGTAAATGGCGGTGGCGACACCTGCCCGGGTTATGATGTCATACTGATTAAAAAAGGTATTAATGGTGTAAGACAGGAAGCCGTCGACAGATTGAGCAAATTGTCCATGGAAAATCCGGATGACATAGATAAGATTTACTTCTATAAAGCGGAGATTGAGACTTGTGACGGCATTTTGGCTTATGCCAAACGGCTTTCTGATTATGCAAGAGAACTGGCTGACAGAGAGCATGACTCAGTCCGGCAGAAAGAACTTTACAATATTTCCGATATTTTGACTAATGTACCGGCCAATCCGCCCCGTACCTTCCATGAAGCACTCCAGTCCGTCTGGACACTGGAATCCCTGTTTGTGGTGGAAGAAAACCAGACCGGTATTTCCGTCGGACGCTTGGATCAATACATTTATCCCATGTTCAAGGCCGACCTGGAATCCGGCCGGATGAACAAACTGGAAGCTTTTGAACTGTTAAGTTGTTTTATCATTAAATGCTCTGAAGTCATGTGGCTGTCCAGTGAACTGGGAGCTAAATATTTCGCCGGCTATCAACCGTTTATCAACTGCACCATAGGCGGACAAAAGAGAACCGGTGGCGACGCAACCAATGATCTGACTTATCTGATCATGGATGCCGTTCGTTTTACCAGGATGTATCAACCGTCCCTTGCTTGCCGGATTCACAACAAATCACCGCAAAAATATTTGAAGAAAATCGTAGATGTGGTTAAAGCAGGGCTTGGGTTCCCCGCCTGTCACTTCGATGATACTCATATCAAAATGATGCTTGCCAAGGGATTCTCCATTGAAGATGCACGGGATTATTGCCTTATGGGTTGCGTGGAACCGCAGAAATCCGGCAGGATCTATCAGTGGACCTCCACCGGTTATACCCAATGGCCCATTGCCATAGAGTTTGTTCTAAAGCGCGGCATAATGAAATGGCGTGGCACCATGGAAGGGCTCGACACCGGAGATCTTGACAATATCAAGACCTATGAAGAATATGACGCTGCCTGCAAAAAACAAATTGAGCATATTATCCGCTTATCTGCCATCGGAACCATTATCAGCCAGCGGGTTCACAGAGAAATTGCCCCCAAAACCCTCATGTCCCTGCTGGTAGAAGGTTGTATGGAAAAAGGCACCGATGTTACACACGGCGGAGCTCTTGTCAATTACGGCCCCGGACTTATTTTCTCCGGCTTGGGAACCTATGCTGATTCTATGGCAGCCATTAAAAAGCTGGTTTTTGATGATAAGAAATATACGCTAAAACAAATCAGGGACGCATTGGATGCGAATTTTGAAGGTTATGAAACCATTCGGACAGATTGCCTGAATGCGCCGAAATACGGGAATGATGATGATTATGTTGATGAAATAGCCTCGGATATCATCCTCTGGACTGAACGGACTCACCAAAAATTTAAAATGCTATATTCGCACTTTAGTCATGGTACCCTTTCCATTTCAAACAACACGCCCATCGGGGAAATTACCGGCGCCACAGCCAATGGACGTCTTGCCTGGACACCACTTTCCGATGGAATCAGCCCCACACAGGGCGCCGATAAATTGGGGCCCACAGCCATCATTAAATCGGTCAGCAAGCTGAGTAACGAGTCTATGAATATTGGGATGGTGCACAACTTCAAACTGTTGCGCGGCATTCTGGAAACGCCGGAAGGAGAAAACGGCCTGATTACCTTGCTCAGAACAGCATCCATTCTCGGCAACGGTCAGATGCAGTTCAGCTATGTTGACAATGAAGTTTTGAAGAAAGCCCAAATCGAACCTGACAAGTATCGGGATTTGATCATTCGTGTCGCCGGGTATAGCGCTTACTTCGTAGAGCTGTGCAAGGAAGTACAGGATGAAATTATTAGCAGAACCGTGCTGGATCACTTTTAATAAGATTTTTGGAATATCTGAAGAATGCATGCGCTTCAGATATTCCGTAAATAAGGAGGGAAAATAGTCTATATGAATCAAACAGCCATTATGATGAAGGAAAAATTGAATGCCAATTTTGCCAGAAAAGGCATATTTACGGGTCTTTTCAGCGGATGTACCTGGGGTATGAATAGTGTACTCCTGGGGCTGGCTTTAGGCCTTGTACCTGCCATGGGTGAAAAGGCTGCCATTTTTGCCATCCCACTGGCCGCTGCCTGTATGAATGATTTTATTGCAGGCCTATGGCTACTAATCTATAACGGTGTGGCCGGGCGTTTACAGGAAATCATACGCAGTCTTAAAACTTTTCCCGGCCTAATGGTTTGCGTTGCCGCTTTGCTGGGCGGACCTGTTGCTAATAGTGGATACCTTCTGGGAATTTCCATGGCGGGACCTGCTTATGCCTTAACAATTACCGCGTTATACCCCATCGTTGGCGCTATTCTTTCACGGATTTTCCTTAAACAACAAATTGTACCCAGGGTTTGGGTTGGCATGCTTCTCTCTGTTATCGGAGCTATCGTCATATCCTATGTGCCGCCAGAAGGCGGGAACAGCTCGACCTTTTACCTCGGTATTTTATTCGCATCGTTAGCTGCTTTAGGTTGGGGCGCTGAAGCCGTTTTGGCCGTATTCGGCATGTCCATGATTGACCCGAAAATTGCAATCAATATCAGAGAATTGACTTCCGGTACTGTTTTGGCTATTTTCGTTTTACCGCTCGTCGGTGGCTGGGCAGTCATTTCCAAAGTCCTGACTCTGCCTGAAACTTTTGGCGTCTTTGCCATTGCTGCCTTGGCGGCAGCCGTATCTTACCTGGCATGGTATAAGGCCAACACTACCATTGGCGTCGCCAAAGGGATGGCTCTTAACGGAACCTATGTAGCGTGGGGCGTTATCTTCTCAGTTGTCTTCTTGAACTCGCCCCTTACGCAGAATTTGGTCATTGGCAGTGGCCTGGTACTGATTGGTGCTACTCTTGTGGCAATTAACCCGAAGGAATTCTTCAAAAAAGGTGGGGAGGCATAATCATGGCTGATATATTACCACTGCGGTTTAGATTGCTTCATTATATTTCCACTGTTGACAAAGCCAGCGTTGATCAGATTATGAAGGCACTGGAACCGGAATATGGCAAGGAAAAACAGTTTAAAAAAGCAGTCTTTGCGGATCATCTCTTGGACATGAAGGCGAACTTTATCATTGACGATAATGATGTGGCGCTTGATGACAAGGGAGAATTGGTCATTTACTACTCAATCAACGATGAAGGGAGAAGCCTTCTCAAAAAATATCTTCCCAAACAATGGAATCAGAAGTAGTTTTTCAGCAGGCATTTTTTAAGGGATGGGACATTATGAGTACAGAAACCGGCAGCATATTGGAAAGAAAAGCGAGAATCTTCAATGTCCAGAAATATTCCATTTATGATGGACCGGGTGTTAGAACATTAATTTTCTTCAAAGGGTGTCCCCTGAGATGCAAATGGTGTTCGAATCCCGAGGGACTTGAAAGAAAATATCAGGTCATGTTCAAAGAAGATTTGTGCGTTAACTGTGGTAACTGTATTCCTGTTTGTCCCGTCCAGATACATTATTTTCAGGATGATGCTGACGGGCAGCTGCAATCCAAAAGGATAAGACCCGGGCATAAAGTAAACAGAAGCATTGACTGTACGGGTTGCCGTAAATGCGAAACCCTTTGTCCTAAACAGGCATTGTCCATTGCCGGCTCGGACAAGACCATTTCCGAGGTCCTGGAAATCATCCATCAAGATGTACTCTTCTACCTGAGTTCAGGTGGAGGAGTCACTCTTGGGGGAGGGGAAGCCACAGCGCAGCCGGAATTTGCCGCCAACCTGC
>CBEULQ010000117.1:0-6838 GCA_965543975.1 uncultured Desulfocucumis sp.
CATTTTGTATGTGTTTCGGGGATGGCCAGGACGGTGCTCTGCGATATGAGAGAAGACAGTTCCACTTACGGAATGGTGAATGTATTCCATCTGGGATATCTTAACCCGATATTATTGAAAATTCCGCCCATGGTCCACCATGGTTTTACGGCTGAAGGGCATGAACCCTCACTCATCGTTAATTTCCCTACGGAGCTTTACAATTACAGTCAGCCTGACGAGTACCGGTTACCATATAACGACCCGTCCATTCCTTACTCATGGGAGGTTGTACACGGGTAAGAGTTATGGTTGCAGGCGCCACCGGCCAATTCACGGTCAAACAAATTTTTATTTGGAGGGAATTATCAGTGAAGCTTCTCGTTACCGGTGGAGCAGGTTTTATCGGTTCCAATTTTATTCATTTTATTCATACAGAGCATCGAAACTGGCAAATAATCAACCTTGATAAGCTGACCTATGCAGGCAACCTGAAAAACCTCGAAGGTCTGGATGGCTCCCGGTACCGTTTTGTCAAAGGGGACATTGTCGACCAGGTATTGGTAAATAAACTTTTTAACGAGGGGCTGGACGTAGTTGTCAATTTTGCGGCTGAATCTCACGTTGACCGCAGTATTGATGATCCGGCTCCTTTTATTGAAAGCAATATTAAGGGTACCCAGATGTTGCTTGAAGCTGCGAAGCGATTAGGAATTAAAAAATTTTTGCAGGTCTCCACCGATGAAGTATACGGTTCCCTTGGACCGACCGGAGTATTCAGCGAAGATTCTCCCCTTGCCCCCAACAGCCCCTACTCGGCCAGCAAGGCAGCAGCCGATCTCCTTTGCCGGTCCTACTTTAAAACCTACCACCTGCCGGTCATCGTAACCCGCTGTTCTAATAACTTCGGACCCCGCCAGTATCCTGAAAAACTCATTCCGGTTATTATCCGGAACGCAGTCCAAAACCAGCCGGTACCGATTTACGGTGACGGACTGAATGTTCGGGATTGGATCTACGTCACCGACCACTGCCGGGCTCTCAGGGATGTAATTCTTGGCGGTAGGGAGGGGGAAGTGTATAACATTGGTGGAGGCAGGGAGCTTAATAATTTAGATCTGGCCGGGGAAATCCTGAAACAACTGGGTAAGCCCCTCAGCTTGATACGCTTTGTGAAGGACCGTCCTGGCCACGATCGGCGCTACGCCTTGGACTGCAGTAAAATATGCCGGGAACTTTGCTGGCGCCCGGAATATGATTTTGCCGCGGCCCTTAAAGAAACCATTTGGTGGTATATGAACAACCGTGGCTGGTGGGGGACTCCGGACTCACCGGTAAAGACTTAAAGAAATTGATGTAAAAGAACTAGCCATATGTTAAACATAAAAAGGCCCGCAGGGGCCCTTTTATGTTTTCATTTTTTACCGAAACCAATGTATTGATAGCCTAAGCTTATCATTTTCTCCGGGTCGAGGCAATTCCTTCCATCCAGAACCACAAAGGGTTCACACATGTTCTTCCTGACCATTTTCCAATCCATCTCAATAAACTCCTGCCATTCCGTGGCCACAACAACGGCATGACATTCTGAAATTGCTGACAGTATATCAGAGCATATATTACACTCAAGTCGTAAATGTTGTTCCCTGCTTAGATCCGACATAGGATCATAGGCAAATACTTGCGCTCCCTCATCCAGCAGCATGCGTATAATATCCAGTGAGGGCGATTCACGCATATCGCCGGTGCCGGGCTTGAATGAAAGCCCCAGTATTCCTACTTTTTTACCGTACAGTGAGCCCAGGCGCTCTGAAAGCTTTCTGACTGCCAGGATACGCTGCCGGTAATTGACTTCAATCACTGCCTTTAAAAGATTAAAGGTATGGCCGTTCAGGGTTGATATAAAATCCAGTCCCTTGGTATCTTTGGGAAAGCAAGAACCTCCATATCCCAGGCCCGCCTGTAAAAAATGGGGGCCTATGCGCTTGTCCTTGCCCACAGCCCAGGCAACCGGAGTAATATCCGCCCCTATAAGTTCACATAAATTGGCAATTTCGTTGACAAACGATATCTTGGTGGCCAAAAATGCGTTGGATGCATACTTTACCATCTCGGCACTGGTCACATCCATAATACAAACCGGTACATTAATATCACTGTATAAACCCCTAACCAGTTCAATTGCATCACGGTTATCTCCCCCCAGAACAATCCTGTCCGGTTTGTACCAATCTCTTACCGCCGAGCCTTCCCTCAAAAATTCAGGATTGGAAACATATGCAATTTTCATATCCCCACCGGATAAAAACCACCTTTGTAATTGCACCCCCAGGCCGGGAGGCACCGTGCTTTTCATGACCAGCACCGCAGGTCTCCGGGCCTGTTTCGTAATTTCCTTCATTACCTTATAGATTTGGGAGAGATCAACCCTACCATCCGACTGGGATGGAGTGCCTACCGCCACCATAGTCACTTGAGTATTCATCGTGTCGGCAATATTTTCGGAGAAACAGAGCCTGCCATTTTTTATGCCGCCCGTCAGAAGTTCCTGTAAACCCTGCTCATAAAAGGGAACCAGCCCACTTGTCAGCTTGCTTGTTTTAGTCCCATCTTCCTCAATACAAATCACTTCATGTCCGGAATTGGCGAGACAGCATGCCGCCACCAACCCCACATTACCGGCGCCAATCACCGAAACTTTCATTGTATACCAACTCCCAGCAGCCTGCTAAAAAATTATCCACTAAAATCAAGGGTTTGCCAAATCATTCTTATCCTGAATTACGTTTAAAAAAATCCTCTCTACTACTACCGTCAGATGAGACATGTTTAAGAACATTTCTCCATTTTAACCATGTTCTCCATAGTGTCAGGTACACCTTGCTTCCAAGTAAAGAAGTCCCCAGAGAAACCAACGACTTGATGTTGGGCTTTACAAAAAAACTCTCCCATAGGTACTTCCTGGCTAATGCAATTTCATCCCTGTTAATTTTAATCAAGGCATAAAAACGTAATATCCGGCACGCCGTGTTGGGATATCCTAAATAATCATCGCGATACTTATCAATAATCCTACCAATTGCAGCATCATATGCCGCCATATTTTTGCTTATACTGTCTTGGGTATGATAAGCTCTTACCAGGGACTCATTTATATATAAAAAGTGATAATTACGTGCTATACGAATCCACAAATCCCAGTCCTGCAGTCTGGGCATTTCTTCGTCAAACATGCCACAATCAACAATGCATTGACGCCTTGCCAGTACTGTTTGCGTGGTAATAAAGTTACCTTTTAAAAGTTGTTGGTGAATATATCCTTCCTTCTTAGAAATATCATCCCCCGGAATGTAAGTAACCTCGTCTCCTTTTAAGCGTAAAAAACCTGTATAAACAGCAGCAACTTCATGGCCAGTGGCCTCTAATACGCCTACTTGTTTCTCCAGTTTTTCCGGCATCCATTCGTCATCGCTATCCTGAAAAGCTACAAATTCGGCACAGGCAGCCTTGATACCTGTATTCCTGGCCGCATTGGCGCCCCGGTTGGAATCATGCCGAATATAGCGAATGCGAGGATCGTTAACGCTGGATACCACTTCTATCGTATTATCGGTGGACCCGTCATCCACTATGATTAATTCAAAGTCCCTAAAAGTCTGGTCTAAAATGCTCTTTACCGCTCGATCCAGTGTGTGTGCCCGGTTGTACGTTGGGATTACCACGCTCACCTTTGGCTTTTTGTCCACTATGTTTATCACCCATCCTTGCTTACTGGCAAACCAACTCCCTATAAATTTCCGATAAATAAACCCCTTGTTTTTGAGCATTGTATTTTGTTTCTATATGCCTGCGACTGTGTTCAAGCATCGGCAGCCATTTATCCGGATGTTTGATCAACCATTTAAGGTGTGTCAATAATCCCTCAATGTCCCGTTCTTCCGCCAACAATCCTGTATCGCCGTTAAGAATAACCTCGGGAATGTCACAGTGTGTCGTACTGATCACCGGCATTCCTGTGGCCGCCATTTCTATAATCGTTACCGGTGCCCCGCCTTCGGTATCACCATCACTTGCAGCAACGCTTGGCGAAAGAAAAACATGGTGCTGATAAGCTTCCTCCAACAGCACATGAAAGGGTTGAAAACCAAGCATACGAACTATGGGTTTTAGATTATGCTTCTTTATAGCAGATAAAATTCTCTCCTTTTCAACCAGGCTTGCCGGTTTACTGCCGGCATCACCGATCACAGTGACTTGCAGGGGAACATCATATTGAAGTCTTCCCAAGGCTTCCAATGCATATGGAATACCTTTCTTTTCCCGGAATGAAGCTGCTATAAGGACGCGCAAAGGTTCGCCCGGGCTCCATGCCCTGGGTTTAAAGGAAATTTCATCTACCCTGACACCAAGATGATGTATCAGCACTTTATGTTCCGGACAGCCCATTTCTTTTATGCACTTTGCCATATAAGATCCTTCACAAAGAATATAATCCACGTGCATAAAAAGGGCTTCGTAGCGTTCACGCCAACGGGGATCAATAGTAGGCAAATGATTAACATCAAACCCGTAAAAAGTAACCACATGCTTAAGCCCTGCCTGCCGTGCCGCCCTTATATTTTTCCAACCTATATTCCCAAAGTGAGAGTGTAATACTGAAGCTTGACACTCCTTTGCCAGTTGTACCAGAAAGGCTGTATTATTTCGAATTCCCAGTTTACACAGAGCTGTGTTCAATAGATAACGCCAGGACGAGGCCCTGCTTATTACGTGAATATCAGGTAAATAAAACTGCTCAAGGTTTTCTATTGCTTCGCAGACAATATGATTCTTTACAAAAGGGAGCAAATATTTAATCTGATTGTACAGCCAGGTTTCCGTTTGCGGGAGCCAACGGGGAACCGAGTGAATTACTGTAATTTCTTTATTGATCAAACTAAAAGACCCCTTATACTAAGAGCTTTATAAACCCCTGAGCCACTGTTCGCGCAATAATTTCTTTATTTCTCTGTAGGCCTTAATATTAAATACATGCAGCAATATAAAGTAAATCAGTATCCCAAAACAAACTTGCAACAATAAATATTCCCAGTGCTGCCAGTTATGCGGCAGCATGAGCCCCAAAACCCAAACTGCAATTCCCATCAAAACAGTACAATAAAAAGACCCGGATAAATTTTTCAGCATTTCTCCAAAGCTCAGGCCAATCAAACGCCCCGGAATTGCCCAGGCCGGGTACCAAAGTACTATACAGCCGCTAAGTACATATGCCGCTGCTATACCTGTTACACCCCACTGTAAACCGATGATGGATGAAATTCCTCTGATTGCTCCGGCAAACAGGCTCCACTTAAACATTAGGTCCGTTCGCCCCTGGGAAGTATAGATCCAGCCAACCGTAGTTCCCACAGACTGCAGCGCGCCGTTTAAACAAAATATTTTGAGGACCGGAATCACCCCCTGCCACTTATTACCATATATCGTTAATACAAATGATTCTGCAACCACCAGCAGACCCATCATTAAAGGAAAAGTGATCAAGGCTATTATTCGTGTGGAACGAAGGTATACTTCTTTTGTTCTGCCGATATCTTTCTGAATAGCGGACATAGCCGGAAACATTACTCTGGATATAACTCTTGATATCTGAGAAAGAGGCAGCAGCATCAGGCTGTAAGCCCTGGTATAGATACCCAACGCTGTTGAACTGATATACTTGCCTATTAGAACATTATCAATATTTCTAATCCAGTAATTTAAAACGTTGAAACCTAACAGGTTAATGCTGAAGCCGGTTAATTCTTTAAGCGCTCCGGTATCGAATTGTAAAGTGGGACGCCATGTCGAACACAACCACATCATAACCACAGAGGTGACTGTTAAGGCAAGGGATTGAATTACCATACTCCATACTCCCAACCCTGACAAAGCAGCCACCGTGGCTGCAGATCCGGATATAATAACCGCGGCAATTTCAATCTTGGCTAACCTTCTAAAATCCATTGCTTTTTGTAAGAGGGCATTATGTACTACCTTAAAGGCCCCGATAACGAAGTTAAAGGCAATTACCATGGTTAGCAAACGCAGGGCCGGCTCCTGGTAGAACACGGCTATAAGGGGTGCGGCGGCAATTACAACCGTAGTTAAAAAAGCTCCGGCAGCAATATTGATCCAAAATACCGTACTCAGGTGCCGTTCTTCAATGCAGGACTTTTGGATAAGCGCCGCCCCCAGGCCCAAATCCGAAAAAAGAGCAGCAAAACCGGTAAAAACGGTGGTCATGCCGATCAAACCAAATTCCCGGGGGCTCATTAAGCGCGCCAGAATTACGGAAATTACGAAATATAACAGTTGTCGTGTTAATTGAGCTGCTCCACTCCAGGCTACACCCGACAAGGTTCGAATCCGCAAATTATCCATTAAAAGAAAACAACTCCTGGAGTTTACATAATCTTTTCTCCCTTGTGACCATAAGCCTTCTATTTCTTCACAACGCGTATAAAAATGTCTACGCCGGTTACTGATCTAAATAAACAACTGCAATAACGAAAGCATTTGTAAATTAGATAAAAAATTGATAAGCCGGGAAGACGTTTTCTCCGCAACTTCTGGTAAAATTGAAGCTGGTCGACGTCGATGACAGTTAGTCCTAATCCCGGATATTGCCGTTCAACTTTTCTTATTGCTTTATAGATGCTGTTTTTTGTTACGTATTGGAGAGTATCCAGACCATTGGTTGGCCTGCCGAGCATGCGCAAAAAAAGTTTGGCGATTTTGCGAGGGAAAAGAGGCAACCAATGGTCTGGAGATCGGAAGACACACGTCTGAACTCCAGTCACGGCTTACTATCGCGTATGCC
>CBEULQ010000118.1:0-6796 GCA_965543975.1 uncultured Desulfocucumis sp.
ATTCTACCATAGGGGGTGCTTTAATTTCACTGTCCGTTTTCCGGGGTTCAGTACATATACCCCGACGGGTGTTTTTTTCTTTTATTTTTAAAAGTTACTGCAGTGCTTTAAGCCTGTTAAGCGCGCGCTGCAGTGCCATTTCAGCCCGGAGCACGTCCACATCAGCTGATTTGGTAGCCAGGCGCTGTTCGGCCCTGGCCTTTGCGGCTTCGGCCCTGTTACGGTCAATCTGTTCTGCGCGTTCTGCGGAGTCAGCCAGTACGGTGACTCTGCTGCTGCGCACTTCGACAAATCCGCCGCTAACGGCCATTTTGAAGGTTTTGCCTTCCTGCTGAACCTTCATTACGCCGGTTTTCAGACCGCTCATGAGGGGAGCGTGATCGGGCAGTATACCCAGTTCCCCCACCACGCCGGGAACTACCACGAAGCGCACGTCTTCGCTGTATACCTTTTTCTCGGGAGTGACAACTTCCAGGCGTTGAGTTTTTTCCGCCATGTCTTATACACTTCCCTCTGACAGCTGTTTTCCTCTCTCCACCACTTCTTCGATGGCACCCACCATATAGAAGGCATCCTCGGGAAGGCTGTCATGCTTGCCTTCGAGAATTTCGCTGAAACCACGGATTGTATCCTTGAGGGACACGTATCTTCCGGGCCTGCCGGTGAAGTTTTCGGCCACGATGAACGGCTGCGACAGGTATTTTTGCAGTTTCCTGGCCCTGGCCACAGTAAGTTTATCCTCGTCGGAAAGTTCTTCCATACCAAGGATGGCGATAATATCCTGCAATTCCTTATAGCGCTGCAGCACTTTCTGAACTCCACGGGCCACCTTGTAGTGCTCTTCGCCCACTACGTTGGGGTCAAGAATCCTTGAACTGGAGTCCAGTGGGTCCACGGCCGGATATATGCCCAAGTCAGAAATCTGACGGGAAAGCACCACGGTGCCGTCCAGGTGAGCAAAGGTTGTGGCCGGGGCCGGGTCGGTCAAGTCGTCAGCGGGCACGTAAACGGCCTGCACTGATGTAACCGAACCTTTTTTAGTTGAAGTAATCCGCTCCTGCATCTGGCCCATTTCAGTAGCCAGAGTAGGCTGGTAACCCACGGCGCTGGGCATCCGGCCCAACAGCGCGGACACCTCGGAACCGGCCTGGGTGAAACGGAAGATGTTATCGATGAACAGCAGGGTGTCTGCGCCCAGCTCATCACGGAAGTACTCGGCCATGCACAGGCCGGTAAGCACAACCCGGAGACGGGCTCCCGGCGGCTCGTTCATCTGGCCGAACACCATGGTGATCTTGTCCAGAACGCCTGACTCGGACATTTCACGGTAAAGGTCGTTACCCTCACGGGTACGCTCGCCCACACCGGCGAATACTGAAATACCACCGTGCTGTTTGGCGATGTTGTTGATAAGCTCCATAACGATAACGGTCTTACCAACGCCGGCGCCACCGAACATACCTACCTTACCACCCTTTAGGAAGGGTACCAGCAGGTCGATAACCTTAATGCCGGTTTCCAGCTGCTCGTCTTTGGTGGACTGCTCCACCAGGGGAGGAGCCGGACGGTGAATGGGATAAGTGCTTTCGCTCTTAATATCCCCTTCCATATCGATGGGCAATCCCAGCACGTCCACCAGGCGGCCCAGAACTGACTTACCCACTGGAACGGTGATGGGTTTTCCGGTGTCTGAAACTTCCATTCCCCGCACCAGACCGTCGGTGGCGGTCATGGCAACGGTACGAACACTGTTGTTGCCCAGGTGCTGGGCCACTTCCAGAGTCAGCGGATCCTGGTCGGGCCTGGCCACCTTCAGGGCGTTATAAATTTCAGGAACTTCGCCGGGTGGAAAACGAACGTCCACCACAACGCCGATGACCTGAACTATATGACCAACGCTCATTAGCTAATTCTTACCTCCTTCTCCGAAGTGTCGAATATCCACTGTGATAATAATCGGGACATGAATCGCACTCCGTCAGCAATAGTTCCCTATTACTCCAGTGCTGCGGCGCCACCCACAATTTCTGAAATCTCCTTGGTGATAGCGTCCTGGCGGATACGGTTCATGGTCAGAGTAAGTTTGGAAATCATTTCCGAGGCGTTCTTGGTGGCATTGTCCATCGCCGTCATGCGCGCACTCTGCTCACCGGCCTTGGATTCCAGCATGCCCTGGAATACGGTGTTGATAACATATTTCGGCAGCAGCGCACCCATTACTTCCTCTGCCGAGGGCTCGTAGATATATTCCACCAGTTTATTTTCATCCCCTTCTTCGGCCTTTGGAGGCTCTGCCGGAAGGAGTTTTACTGTAACAGGCTTCTGTATCAGCACGTTGACAAATTCGCTGTAGACAACGTATACGGCGTCAAATTCACCTGCGGAATATTTCTGTATAATGTAATCCCCTATTTCCTTGGCCTGGGCGGCGCTTACGTTTTCGCCCAGCCCCACGTACTGCTGTACGATATTGTATCCGCGCTTGCGGAAAAAGTCGCGACCCTTGCGCCCGATGCAGACCAGGCTAGCATTCGGCTGTTCCCTCAAATCCAACATCGCCTTGCGGATGATGTTGGAGTTGAAACCTCCACACAGACCCCGATCGGCTGTGATAACAACGTACACCACATTCTTCGGTTCACGCACTTCCAGCAGGGGATGCTTAACACCCCTGCTGGCCGAACCTACCCGGCCAAGAACACCAATTAACCTTTTGGCATAAGGCCTGGCAGCAGTAACCGAATCCTGGGCCCGGCGCATTTTGGCGGCCGAAACGGCTTTCATGGCCTTGGTGATCTGCTGGGTATTTTTAATACTTTTTATACGGCGCCGCAGGTCTCGTATATTCGCCATTTATTTTCTCACCACCTCGCCGTTAAACTAACGGTATAACAGGCACTATTACTTGGCAAACATGGCCTTGAAGTCTTTGATAGCGGCAGCAAGTTTTTCTTCCGTGTCTTTAGCGATTTCACCGGATTCAACAATTGCTTTGCCTATCTCGGGCTTGTTGGCCTTCATATATTTCAGGAATTCCGCTTCAAATTTCAGTACGTTTTCCACTGCAATGTCGTCAAGGTAGCCCTTGGCGGCGGTATACAGGGACATAACCTGGTCCTCAACGGACATGGGCACGTACTGGCCCTGCTTCAGGAGTTCCATCATGCGCTGGCCCCTGGTTAACCTTGCCTGGGTTGACTTGTCCAGGTCGGAACCGAACTGAGCGAAAGCTGCCAGCTCGCGGTATTGGGCCAGGTCGATACGCAGACCGCCGGCCACCTGTTTCATGGCTTTAATCTGGGCCGCGCCACCCACCCGGGATACTGACAGACCCACGTTAACCGCAGGACGCTGACCGGCGTAGAACAGGTCGGGCTCAAGATAGATCTGACCGTCGGTGATGGAGATAACGTTAGTGGGAATGTAGGCCGAAACGTCACCGGCCTGGGTTTCGATAACCGGCAGAGCGGTCATGGAGCCGGCGCTTTCAGCGTCGGACAGCTTGCAGGCGCGCTCCAGGAGCCGGGAGTGCAGGTTAAATACGTCACCGGGATAAGCTTCACGTCCGGGAGGACGTCTCAGCAACAGCGAAAGCTCACGATAAGCGGCAGCCTGTTTGGACAGGTCGTCGTAAACGATGAGCACGTGTTTGCCCTGGTGCATGAACTCCTCACCCATGGCGGCGCCGGCGAAGGGAGCCACAAAGAGCAGGGGAGCCGGGTCGGATGCAGTAGCTGATATCACGATGGTGTAATCCATGGACCCGGTATCGGTTAATCTTTGCACCACGTTAGCCACGGTGGACTGCTTCTGTCCTACCGCCACGTAAATACATATAACTTCTTTGCCCTTTTGGTTGATGATGGCGTCAATACCAATGGCAGTTTTACCGGTTTGGCGGTCTCCTAGAATTAATTCCCGCTGGCCGCGGCCGATGGGAATCATGGCATCGATGGACTTCAAACCAGTCTGCAGGGGCTGGTGAACGGGCTTACGTTTCATAACGCCCGGAGCGATACGCTCAACGGGGCGGAATTTGTCGCTGACAATGGCTCCCTTACCGTCCAGGGGACGGCCCAGGGGGTTAACCACGCGACCCAGCAGGGCGTCGCCAACGGGCACGGAGATAATCCGGCCGGTACGTTTGACGGTGTCACCCTCTTTAATGTGTGTGTAGGCACCTAATAAAACGCAACCGATATTGTCTTCTTCCAGGTTCAGCGCCATACCCAGGGTCGGCTCTTCGCCGGGACCGGGGGCGGGGAACTCTAAAAGTTCCATTGACATGCATTTCTCCAGGCCATAAACCCGGGCAATACCGTCACCGACCTGGATAACGGTGCCCACGTCCGCCATTTCGATTTGCGCTTTATATTTATCTATCTGCTGCCTGATAATCGTGCTGATCTCTTCAGGACGCAAATTCATGCTTCTGGTTCACCCCTATCCGTTAAACTTTGGTTGACTAACTTATTAACCTCAAATGCTCCCTCATAGCGGCCAGACGTGTACGGATGCTGCCGTCGATAACCCGGTCACCGATACGCACTACTACACCGCCTATAAGAGAGGGATCCACTGAAAAGTCCGTAACGACTTTTTTACCGGTTATCTTGGCAAGCATGGCCTCAAGGTCTGCCTTTTCCTTATCGTTAAGTTCCACCGCCGAGGCTATCCTGGCAGCGATAATATTGCGGTCGGCATTGGCCTTGTCGACAAAATAATCAACTATATCGGAAAGGAACTGCTCCCGCTGGCGCTCCACCAGCAGCTTCAGAAATTCAAAGGTAACCTCGGATACCTTGCCCTCAAAAAGCTCCTTTAAAAGATCTTTTTTCTCTTCGGCAGTTATCCTGGGATGATAGAGAATCTTTTGCAGATCCTTGTCATCCTTTATCAGTTGGTCAATCTCTTTAAGTTCCTGTTCAACCGTATCTACTTTGTCATCGCGCTTGGCCAGTTCATACAGCGCCTCGGCGTAGCGCCCGCCTACGGCTCCCCTTAGCATGGCAGATCCCCTGCCTCTTTAATAAATTCCCGCACCATATCGTGCTGGACGTCATCTGTAATCTTTTTGCTAACCACTTTGTTGGCGACCAGAATGGAAAGCGTAACCACCTGTTCGCGCAATTCTGCAACCGCTTTCTCCTTCTCCCGCTCTATATCAGCCAAAGCGGAATCTTTAATTCTAACAGCCTCAGACTTGGCAGCTTCTAAAATCTGCTGAGCCTGAGCTTCGCCAGCTTTGGTGGCCTGCTGGATGATGGCCTGGGCCTCTTCCTTGCTCTTCTGCATTTCCGCAAGGTAGCTCTGGCGCAGCGCCTCGGCTTCTTTTCTTTCATTTTCGGCTGCGGCTACGTTTCCGGCAATGGCTTTTTGCCTTTGCTCCAGAACATTAACGAGTGGTTTAAAGACCACAACCCGAAGAAAGATTAAAAGAACTATAAAGTTAAAAATTTGTGCCACCAGTGTAGCGTTAAGGCCTAACGCATTAATTACTTCTCCCATAAAGGACTGCTTACCCTCCTTCCATCTGCTCGTGCCCTTGGAAGAAAGTTACGCTAGCGGGCACAGTCCTGTTTTCAGGTACTTACCATGCCCGCTACGACGCACTTTTTACCAATTAGATAACTACGAATTAGGCAGCTTTTCCCATCAGTATGAAGGCGATAACAACGGCAATAATGGGCAGAGCCTCGATGATACCTACTGAAACGAACATAGTGGTCATCAGGGTTCCTCTTAATTCCGGCTGGCGGGCAATACCTTCAACGGTCCGTCCCATAACAAGACCGTCGCCGATACCTGCGCCGATGGAAGCCAGACCAGCGGCCAGAGCCATACCAATCATAGCAGCACCTGCATTATCCATTCTCATTTCCCTCCCTTCTATAAATTAAAATCCTTTTAAGTTGGCAGCACAATCCAAACCAGTTAACTATTAGCTTTCAGGAAAAAAATTTTTCACATTAATGGTGTTCGGCCGTAGCCTGTCCGATGTAGGCTATTGTCAGCATGGTGAAAATAAACGCCTGGACAAAGCCCACAAAAATACTGAAGGCCAGCCAGATAACCGACGCCACGAAACCGCCCAAAAAGGTAGCCGTCAGGCTAAACAATCCCAGCAGCACGGCTATGAGCACCTCGCCGGCGTATATGTTACCATAAAGACGAAGGGACAGTGTAATGGGCTTGGAAAACTCTTCGACTATTACTATCGGCAGGAAAGCAACGCTGGGCTGCACGAAGTGCTTTAGGAAGCCTATTCCCTTGTACCTGAACCCCAGCACCTGTACCAGCAGAATGACCGTGAGAGCCATGCCCAGGGTGGTGTTGACGTTTGCGGTGGGCGACATCATGGTGGGTATTAAGCCCCACAGGTTGCTGAAGAGCAGGAAAATAAATAAAGTGAAAATGAGGCACATCAGGCCGGCGCCTTTTTTGTAGTCTATATTTTCATAGACCAGCCCGCGCAAAAACTGGAACAACTCCTCTACCATCAACTGAAGCTTTCCTGGTTTGTCCACCTTCATACCCCTGGTGGCCGACACTGTAAACAGCGCCACCAAGATCATTACCACCCAGGTCATAACCAGTGTTTTGGCGTCTACATCACCAATGGGGGTAGGTATCACACCGTGATGCCCCAGGTGAAGAAAACCCCAAAAATCCAAATCCTTATGGACTTCCTCGATACCTCTCATACTCCTTATCTCACCCCTTTCCGTAAATAAATTTATTTTATTTTTATATAAAACATTTATCTTCGGATTGGATTCCCGGCAATTCCCTGATA
>CBEULQ010000119.1:0-6786 GCA_965543975.1 uncultured Desulfocucumis sp.
ATCAATTTAAATATTGCATATGGGTGTGTTTTTATGGATAAAGCAGTTGAAATTCTAAACAAGGACAGGGAGAAATATAAAATAGCCATAGACATATTTGCTTCCAAAGGCTATCACTCCACCACCATGGATGAAGTCGCCCAGGCCATGGGAATAGCCAAGGGAACGATATACTATCATTTTAAAAACAAGGAAGAGCTATATTTTTCTACAATAAAATTGGGAATGCACATACTCGAGAGTCTGGTCAGGGAGACTATTGCCGGGTGTTCCGGGGTAAAGGAAAAGGTAGAGGCGATTATTTCGGGGCAGCTGTCATTTATAAACGATTATACCGCCATAGCCTATATATTTTTAAGGGAATTAAGCGGCAACAACCTGCTCAGAGACTTTTCTAGGGATGCATTGGATAACTATAAGAACTTTATTAAGGAAATCATAGCGGAGGGACAGGCGTCGGGTATTTTCAAAACAGACCTGGACGCAGAGGTGACCGCGGTGGCGATATTCGGTATGATTGCCACAGTGGCCATTCATCACCTGAACCATGAAAGTGGTTTCCCGTCGGACAGTGCAAGGGATAATTTGATTAAAATAATATTTAATGGTTTGCTGGAGAGCTAGCCATATAATAGTTTAATGCATAGGAAAAACCACCCCCGGCAAGGGAGTGGTTTATTTAATCGCCCTATAAACGGGCGTTTATTTGTTATTGCGGACTTATTTGCCAGCAACTGGTGTCACATCAGTTTCAGCAGTATCTTCGGCTTGTACGGCATTAGGGGTATCCCACACTATAAATCCATCGCTGTCCAGGTGATAGGCCGGGAAGGGATTGGACGACATTACTTTGGCAGGTTGGTTTTCCCACACCACAAAACCGTCGGCGTTAAGCTTATAGGCAGGTGTGGATGACTTGTCGGCGAGCTTCGGCTGTGTATTTTCGTTTATCACAAAGCCGTCGTTGTCAATTTTAATGTTCTTCATTACATTTTCGTTAGCCTTTTGTACCTGTTGGTTTTCCCAGACCACGAAGCCGTCCGCATCCAGTTGGTATTTACCAAAGGAAGAAGCAAAAGCCGTTGTGGATGAAACCATGACCAGAGCCGCAGTTGCCAGGGCAACAATTTGTTTTTTCATAATATATTACCTCCTCATTTTTATATAACGCAATCTCAAAACTGACCAGTCAGTATAATTATAATATACCCTCATGTGGAGGAAATGTAAAATCCTGCTTTGGCCCATAAATAGCCAAATATGTTTAATATGCTAAAATAAGACCGTAATGCTCCGGGTATTTAATTAATCTGACTGGTCAGTACAAATATTTTTATAAAAATTCCCTGCAACAATTTTGCTCTGTGGTGCGTCTATATTATAGATGAATTTTTATTGTAAATGAGGTACGGGAGATGTCCGTAAGATTAAAGGGAAAAAGATTTCTGGTGCCGGCTCTGGTTATTTTTATGGTCATAATGGTAGCTGGAGCGATGCCCACTATAGGAAAAACCTCAAGCAGCCGTGCATTGGACGAGTATAATGTGCTGGCAAGGGACAGAAGCGCAAAAGATAAGATCATATACATTATAAATTCCTCCGGCGGCAAAGTTACGGCAGGGGAGAACGAAGCAGGATTAAATATCCGGGCAAAGCTATCCAGACAGACATTTGATATGTTGAATGATTCACCCTTGGTGTCGAAGGTGGAACAATATAAGGAACCTTCCTTTTTTAACGACCGGGCTTCGGGCGTTATCGGGGCCAGGCCATTACAGACACAGGGCTTTGTCATGCCCGGGGGGCTGACCGGGGCGGGCCAAATCGTGGCTGTGGCTGACAGCGGTCTGGATATAGGCGTGAACAATGAAAAAATTCACCCGGACTTTCGAACCCAGCAAGGCAAACCGCCGAAAATTGTGGCACTGAAATCTACAGTGGGAAACCTGCTGCCATCCGACCCGGTGGGGCACGGCACCCATGTGGCCGGGACCATACTAGGCACCGGCGCTGCCTCGGGAGGAAAGTACCGGGGTGTGGCTCCGGAAGCCCGGCTGTATTTCGAGTCCATATTAAATGAACGGGATAAACCCAGCCCGCCGGCGAACCTGTCGGAGCTTTTTGAACCCGCTTACCTTGCGGGTGCGCGTATTCACGTGAACAGCTGGGGCAGCTCCGAAAACAGTTATACCATCACATCATCCCAAATAGATTCTTTTGTAAGGAGCTACCCAGATTTTCTGGTGGTATTCGGCGCGGGCAATGCCGGGACAGGCCCGAACGGCAAAGGTACTCTAGCCGCCGAGGCAAATAGCAAAAACGCGCTGGTGGTGGGGGCTGCTGAGAACCCCAGGCCCGGTTTTGGTTTTGATTCAGATCAGTATAGTGATATAGCCTCCTTCAGCAGCCGGGGTCCCACTGCGGATGGAAGGATCAAACCGGATCTGGTGGCCCCGGGTTCTGCAATTATTTCCGCCCGTTCAAGCCTTGTGCCGACCAATTTTGAATTGAACAGATTGTATACCCGTATGGACGGCACCAGTTCGGCTGCCGCCATGGCGGCGGGGGCCGCTGCTTTGTTAAGGGAGTATTTCATCTCCGCCACTTCGGTAAAAACGCCTTCTGCCGCCCTGGTAAAAGCGGCCCTGATCAATGGGGCTAAAAAACTGGGACATGACAGGATGCAGGAGGGGTTCGGGCTGGTTGACATTCAGGGAACCATTTTAGCTTTAAAGAATAATAACATGGTGTATGAAGATGACAAAAAGGGTATTCAGCTGGGAAAGTCCAAGGAATACATATATAGAGTGGATGACCCGAACCGGCCTTTAAAGATTACATTGTCATGGTCCGATCCCGCGGCCGCCCCGGGTAAAGGCGGTTCAACACTGGTAAATGATTTGGATCTGGTAGTAACGGATCCAAACGGCAGGTTATTCTACGGCAATGACTCTGGCGGGGCTGCGATTCCCGACAGCCTGAACAACACGGAGCAGGTTTACATTGATAATCCTGTGCCCGGCAGCTATTTAATCAAAGTGCAGGGAAGCGGAGTAAAGGTTGATGCTGTGACGGATGTTCAGGGCAACTCCCAGGACTTTGCCATTGTTTACGGACAGCCGCCTAGCCATGGGATATTAAGTTCCGTAGCAAAGGATGGCAAATTTATTCTTACGGATAATACCGTTTTGGCCCCGGTGCCGGGCGCAAATGTTAATGTTTCCAAAGATATGCCCGGGCAGGACAACAAGCAGTTAACTGACGAAATTTTAACGGGAGCCGATGTTTACTATGTAACGTCTTCCGGTAAGATAACGGATTTATATATATCGTACTCCGGTGTACTCGCCTCATCGGTAAAAGGCTATGAATCCAACGGTCGGGAAAGGATAATGGAACTGCGCCCGGACTACTCGGAAGGCGGATACAACCTGGCCCGCTCTTCATCCGTTCGATTTACGGTTAATGATTCGCCTGCTGAACTTATAGGAGAAATACTGCCCGGCTCCGATGTAATCGGCGCGGTTAACCCAGGGACCGGTGAATTGTGGCAAATTGACGCTGATTACCGCCTGGTAACCGGTACCTGCACGGAGGCTGATCCGCTGACAAGATTGGTCACCCTTGACTATAACAATCTCTATCAGGTGAGTAAAAAAGCCATAATTAACATTGATCACAAGTGGGTGGATATTGACCAGGTTGACATGCCCTTTGCTATATCGCTGTCCGACTGCCCGGCTTGCCTTCGCCCCGGAAGCGAAGTAATTATGGTTATGTCGCCCTGGACCAGGGAGGTCGGTTCCCTTCACACGGAAAACCATCTGGTTGCGGGAAAGGTGCGGGAATTTAGATATGGCAAAATTACCATGGAGAACGGAAAACAGTACAAAATAGCAAAGAACGCGGCAATATTTAAAAATAATGAAATTTCACGGGTGGATACCATAAGGTCCGGTGACTGGCTGGAAGGAATGCTTTCCACCGGTTCCGATGATGAACTTCGCCGGGCTGAACTTTTTTCAAGGGCTGAATACGCTAAAGTGGCGGAGGTGAATAAGAAGGCAAAGGAATTAACAATTGAGACCGACAGCGGTTTGTCACAACGGAATTTAAATGATGTAAAGATAATCTATCGCAATGGCATGTCGGTGCCGGTGGGAGAAATAAAGGCCGGCGACTTTGTCCGCATACTATATGATAGAAATGGAAGTATAATGAGGCTTGACAGTGTCCCTACTCATAATGACGAAATTATTATCAAGGAACTGGAAAGGTCGAATGGCTGGCTCAATATAATAACCGTGAACGGGGAGATATTCACACTCCTCCCCGGGGCCAGGCTGATAATGGATGGTGTAACGGCATCTTCTGATAGTTTGTCCCAGGGAGATATGATAAACTGCACCTATGTTATATCAAAACCGACGAACCGAAGGATGGTTATAGACGCTTTTTCCGGAAACCCGGGCGGGGCGGGGTCAAGCGATAAGGATGATGCGGTTTCAAGAGGGCAGCCACGATTACTAAATACGGATTTTACTGGAATGTGGGCGGAAGAGGATATCCGTAATACCGTTCAAAGAGGATTTCTCCAGACCTATGCCGACGGCAATTTCCAGCCCGATGCAGCTATATCCGGGATGGATTTTTCCGCAGCCTTAAGAAAAGCTTCCGGACAGGGGTATGATGACCCGGGCAATATCCGGAACAAGGAGACATATTTATCCAGGGCGGAGGGTGTGGATTTGCTGTGGCAGAACGCATTGAAGATGGGTGCGGATAAAAGGAGTGGGCAAGGATATACCCCGGCATTAAGGGATTGGAGTTCGGTTCCCGGCTGGGCCAGGGAATCCCTGGCAGCATCTTATCATGAAGGCTTGGTGGTGGGAACGCCTAAAGGGGATTTTGAACCCGGCCAAAAATTGACCAGGGCGGAAGCGGCCGCCATGATATCCCGGCTAATTGAAAAGTACATGCTATAGTAATAAACCCACCCGGCTTTGCGGGTGGGTTTATTATTACTCTTCTTCTAATATTTAATTTGTATTACCGAAATTCTGGCCCGGATATCTATATTATCAATCTGCTGCATGAGAGAGTTTTCCTTTTTCTCAAGAAGTGCCAACCGTTCTCTTTGTTCTTGGGTCATTTCACCTTCAGATGGTATTGCGTTCTTCTCGTTCCCCAGTTGATCCAGTTGAATCAGTACGTCCCGGTAGGTTTTGCTGAGATCATCCCTGGTCGAATTGCTGTTCTGGACTGCAAATGAATTTTTCAGGTCTTCGAATAGCGCAGTATAGTAAGCTGTTGGTACATTTATCTTTAGCATGTTGCCCTGGCTTGCTGTTTCCACTCCGGTGGCGTCATATTTTGTTGCAATGTCTTGCACTTGTTTCTTTATATCGCTTCCGGGATCGGCTTGAAGCTGGATATACCCCGTGTAATGAACCCTGTCAACACCTAAAAAGGTTGCATTAATCGGTGTTTTGTTGCCGGTTGTCGCAACCTGCTGCTGGCTGTTGGAAGCTGGCTTGGAGGTTGCGGTAGCGTTTGTTTTGGGTTTGACAGCCGGCGTATCTGCTGGTTTTTCAGTGCTTTGCTCACCGGTCTGATGTGTGTTATTAATGTTATTGTTAGCGCTGTTATCCACCGGCTTTGTATCCGCGCCTTCAGGTTTACTGGTGACTTTTGGGGTTGTTGCCGGTTCAGATATTTCCGTTTTACGCGCGATGTTGTTAATTTTTTTGTCTACATCTCCGGTGTACAGTGCCCAGGTGGCGCTTCCCACTAAAACTACTGTGGCTGCAGCCGCTATAGCTTTTTGTAAATACCCGCCCCACCTTCCAACTTTGTTTGGACCGGTATTGTCAGCGAATGCTCCTTCTGAGCGCAAAGCCGAAATAACATTTTTCTTCAGATCGACGGGTGCCTGAATATCCTGCCCTGCGAATTCCCTCAGCAAATTTCTCAAGCCAGTTAATTCCCGTAATATAGAGGAACATTCCCCGCAACAATCAATATGCGCCTTTAATTCGCTGCGCTCTTTTTCGGGCAGTTCCCCGTCGAAATATGCTGTTAGCTGTTCGTAAGTAATTTTGCAGCTCATAACAGCCGGACCTTCTTTCTGATTGGCAATTGTGATATGGTCATCATGTTTTTGAGGCGAGCTTTGTTAACTGCTCCTTTAAATGATTGCGGGCTCTGTTAAGTCGGGATCTTACTGTTCCGAGCGACCAGCCCAGTCCCCTGGCTATCTCTTCATAGGAGTACCCGTGCATTTCTCTTAATACCAGTACCGTTCTCTGCTCCTGGTTCAATGTTTCCAGTGCTTGCCGGATTAGTTCCCTATCCTCGCTGGCTTCAAATAATGATTCCGGGTTTTGCGTCTCATCCGCGGGTATGCGTTGAATTTCCCCGTTCTCCGTTTGAATCGGAGCGTCAATTGATATGGTATTGTTTTTCTTCCTTTTTCTCAGTTCATTGAACCAGAGGTTATTAATAATTCTGTACAGCCAGGTGGAAAATGCCGATTGCCCCCTGAAGCCCGGCAGCGCCCGGTAGAGCCGTATAAATGTTTCCTGGGACAGGTCCTTTGCATCCTCGGGGTTTCCCGTCAGGTGTATACAGATGGTATATACTTTGTTCTGATACAATTCCACCAGTTCGCCAAAAGCTTCCACGCTGCCGCGCTTGCATCGTTCTATCAATATATCCGTTTTGATTTCACCCATAGGCACTCTCCTATGGCACTCCATACTTAATCTATATTAGTTGGAGTACCTT
>CBEULQ010000120.1:0-6720 GCA_965543975.1 uncultured Desulfocucumis sp.
CGAGATAGTAAGCCGTGACTGAGTTCAGACGTGTGCTCTTCCGATCTAATCAAAAAAATTAGGACGGAAAAAGGTTTTACCCTGGAAGAGGTGGCCAATAGAACCGGATTTACTAAAGGGTTGATTTCTAAAATTGAGAACAACAAAGTATCCCCGCCGGTTTCCACACTGGTCAAGGTGGCCAGGGCCCTCGACGTTTCCATGGGTGATTTATTCGTTCCCTCCGATACCTATCAGATAAAAATAATTAGAAAGGACCAGAGGATCAGGCTTAGCCCTGATGGTCACCCGGGCGGACAGCAGATTGAATCCCTGGTTAGCGGTTTTTACAGACAAAAGATAGAACCCCTGGTGGTTACCATAGACAGCGCCGGCAACTATAAAAGCAAATTTTACAACCACCCGGGTCATGAATTCATATTAATCCTTGAGGGCACTATGAACTACCTTTACGGAGATGAGAAATATTTCGTATCCGAAGGGGATTCCCTTTATTTCAACGCGGAAAATGTTCACGGACCCCTTCCCCTTCCCGGCCAGAAAGTAGTATATCTATCTATTATATGTCCCTAATTTTTTTTACCCTTTGGGTTGAATTTAAGGAAACTAATTTAATTTTAAATTAACACAAGGAGGGGTTAATTATGACTGTTCCTGAATGGATGTACGATGAAATGCGGCAAATAGGAACGGACTATACCAGCGAAGCAGAAGTTGAGGCCTATGATATCCGTATGCGCAAAATCCGGGATATTGACAGGGAGATTGAACACATACTGGCGGCGGTCAGCCCCGGCCAAAACCATAGGGTGCTGGAATTCGGAACAGGAACCGGAGAGTTTGCCGTGGCCGCCGCTAAAAAATGCGCCAGGGTATATGCACTGGATATTTCTCCGGTTATGCTGGGCTACACCCGGAAAAAGGCTGAAACCAGGGGCGTGGAAAATATTGTGTTCAAATGCGGCGGTTTTCTAACATACCGGCACCGGGATGAACCTGTGGACGCTGTTGTCACCCAGATGGCGCTGCACCACCTGCCGGATTTGTGGAAACTCATAGCCTTAAGAAACATAAACAGCATATTAAAAGACCAGGGTAAATTTTATCTCCGGGATGTGGTTTTCTCTTCAGGAGAAAACAGTTATCATGAATACTTTTCCGCCTGGCGCAGCCAAATTGAATCGGTGGGCGGGGGAAAATTTGCGGAGAGCATTAATACCCACATAAAAAACGAGTATTCCACCCTGGACTGGATAATGGAAGGATTGCTAAGAAACGCCGGTTTTTCCATAGACAGCATGTCTACTCCCGAAAAGTGCATCAATGTATACGTGTGCACCAAGAAAAAAAATGTTAAGGAGCTTGTCTAACACACAGCATTCCGTTAGCTATTGCACTGCCTTTATATATTCTTAAATGGGGACATTCCTTCCCGAAATAGTGAAAAAGTACGAAATCTTAGGTAACACAGAAGGTGTGTCCCCTTACCTTGTTAGGAGAGATAACGATGGAATACAATTTTGCAGAAAGAGTGTCGGGGATGAAGAGTTCGGCCATCCGGGAGATTTTAAAAGTTACCGAAAGTCCTGAAGTAATATCCTTTGCCGGAGGTTTGCCGGCACCGGAACTCTTCCCCCTGGATGAAATAAAAAAAGCGTATGATTCCGTGCTCGGCAAGGGTGACCCATCGGCGCTGCAGTACAGCACCACCGAGGGATATCTTCCTCTCCGGGAATCGATAGCTGAAACCATGACTATTAAAGGCATGAAAGCCTTGCCGGAGGAAATACTGCTCACCAACGGCTCCCAGCAGGGGCTGGATCTCCTGGCCAAACTATTCATCAACCCGGGCGACACCATAATAGTGGAGTCCCCCAGCTATCTGGGAGCCATCCAGGTATTCCGCAGCTACCAGGCCAGCTTTAAGACTATTCCAGCCGACGAACACGGAACGGACGTGGATGCCCTGGAAAAGTCGCTGGATGAATGCCGGCCAAAATTTATATACCTTACTCCGACTTTCAGCAACCCCACCGGCGTAACCATCGCCGCTGAAAGGCGAAAAGCCATAGCGGAAATTACCGGGAAATACGGGGTGCCCGTGATTGAGGACGATCCCTACGGCGAACTGCGCTATAAAGGCACGCCGGTGCCGACTATAAAATCCTTCGACCGCAGCGGTAATGTAATATATTTAAGCACCTTCTCCAAAACCGTGGCGCCGGGCCTAAGGCTGGGATGGGTCACCGCAGAGCCCGGATTAATGTCGAAGCTGGTGCTGGCGAAGCAGGGCACGGACCTGCATACCGCCACCCTAACCCAACAGGCGCTATTCCATTACCTTACCAACAGCCCGGTGGAGCAGCATATAAATAGTATCCGGAAAGAGTACGGCCTGCGCAGGGACGCCATGATCCGGGCTATGAAGAATTCCTTTCCCGAAGGGGTAAAATGGACGGAACCGGAAGGCGGTATGTTTTTATGGATTACCCTGCCGTCCTTCATGGACGCCACGGAGCTTTTAAAAGAAGCCGTTGATCAAAAGGTCGCCTACGTTCCGGGAGAACCGTTTTTCCCCAACGGCGGTGGTAAAAATTTCATGAGACTTAATTACTCCAATTCCACTCCTGCCATGATTGAAGAAGGCATTTCCAGGCTGGCTGTTCTTTTGAAAGATAAACTAAAGCATAATTAAGTTTTTTAAACCCCTATGCGGCCGGGGCACAGGCAGCAGAAGATAAACAAATTCTTGATTCAGATGGGGTTTTAACCCCATCTGAATCTTAGAAGTTGTTATCCAGGAGCTTAGCGCCGCTTATCTCCCGCTTGAAGAAGCGGGAGTATTAGCGGCGGTTAGCTATCGGATAAAAAAATTAACAAAAGGGACCTCAGCAGCAGGTTCCTTCTCTTTTTCTTTAAATGGATTGATTGATAAGTTCACATAGTATGTCCAGAGCCGGGGGCAAATCCCGGTCCGGGAGGTTGGTCCAGCAGATACGCAGGTGATTGAATTCCGGTTCCCCGGGGTAAAAGATGGAGCCCGGCAGAAAATGGATTCCCCGGTGATGGGCCTCCGGGAGCAGGCTTTCAGCGGAAAGGTAAGGCGGTAAAGTCAACCACAGGTACAGACCTCCCTCGGGCTTTTGCCAGTGAACACGAGGGCTGAGTTTGCCGGCAAGTTTGTCTTTCACCAGGCGGCTGCGGTTTACCAGAACCTGATTCAGTTTTTGGATGTGCCTTTTCAATTGCGGGTTGGCAAAAAAATGAATCAAAGCCTTTTGCAGCCACAGTGGGGAACCCAGGTCCACGATAGACTTGGCCGCCAGCAGGCGGTTGTAGAGGGTGCCATCCGCTGCAATAATTCCCAACCTTAAGCCCGGAAATAGAAATTTGCTGAAACCTTTCAGGTAGACCACCCTGCCGGTGGAATCCAGTACCTTCAGGGGCGGGGGCGGCTGATTCGATTTGCCGGTTCTGGAAAGGGTCAATTCACGGTGTGGCTCATCCTCCAGTATCAGGACGTCATTGCACAGGGCAAATTCCAGCAACTCCCAGCGGCGTTTCAAAGACATAACCGACCCGGTGGGATTCTGGTAGGTAGGGACGGTGTAAATAGCTTTTATTTTTACCCGGGCGGACAGATCCTCCAGAACGTCCACCCGGATTCCCTCCCGGTCGGTGGGAACCGGCAAGATGGTGCAGTGACTGAAACGGAAGGCGTCTATGGCCCCGGAAAAGGCCGGTGTCTCCAGGGCCAGCACATCGCCCGGGCCTAGAAAAGTCCGGGCGAATAAATCAATCCCCTGCTGGGTGCCGTTGGTGATAATCAACTGGTGAGCTTCCAGCGGCAAACCCTGCTCCTTAAGGTAGCCGGCGATGGTTTGAAGAAACAATGCATCTCCCTGAAAGGGAGCATAACTTCCCAGATCCGAGGGGAAGTCCAGTAAAGACTGCCGGATGGATGAATTCAACAGCGACAAAGGCAAGAGCGTATGGTGCATGGATGCCGTGGCTAAATCCAAAATACCGGTTGGTAGACGCACAGAGCTATGGCTCCAAAAGCTGGCCTGGGGAAGGTAGTCCTTTACGGTCAACTGCCAGTCAAAGGGGCTGTTGGAACCATGGCTGTGTAACCGGCCGTCTCCCTGGCACTCAGAGACAAAAACACCCTTGCCCTGGAAAGATTCCACCAGCCCGTCATTCTCCAGAAGGCGGTAGGACTCCACCGCCGTCACCAAACTTATTTTCAATTGTTCCGATAACTGCCGTACAGAGGGAAGCCTTTGCCCGGGTTCAAGCAAGCCGGAGCGTATACGCTGGGCAATGGCCTGCCGGACCTGTTCCCTTAAGGGAGTTTTGGTTTGTCGTTCGATATCAATGTTCATCTTCAGCACCACCAGGTGTTATAGTTGCCCGTTGACTGTTATGATAACAAAGTGGTTTTATAGGTATATATTACCGTACTGTTATCATTACAGCAAGGGGGATAAAGATGTATCTCGCCTATAGCATGGTGTGCCTGATTTTTGGAACAACTTTTCTGGCCATCAAGGTTGGAATTGATGCAGGAGTGCAGCCCTTTATTTTTGCCGGAACCAGGTTTCTGACAGCGGGCCTCTTGGTAATCCTGTTTTTACGTATTACAGGCAAAAAGGTGACTTTAACCCGGGAGGAATTACGGGACGCTGCCTTTGTGGGAGGTACTATGACCGCTGTTTTTTTTGCAGCCCTCTACTGGGGTGAGCAGTACATTTCCTCGGGCCTGGCCGCGCTGTTGTCGGCCACCGCGCCCATGATGGTGGGGATGGTGCAGTGGAAACAGGGTTCCGGAAAATTGCCCGGGGGCAAACTGGCCGGGCTATGTTTAGGATTATGCGGGGTTGGGGTAGCTGTTTTTCAGTCCCTGAACGGCGGGTGGGGCAGCAAATCAATGGCAGCAGTCCTTTTCATTTTACTGGCTGAGGTTGCATACTCCTTCGGCACGGTACGGTCTAAAAAGGCCATGGCCTCCGGAGCCAATCCATATTTATTCAATGCCTACCAGATGATATTTGGTAGTGCCGGATTAATTATTCTTTCCGCTCTGGCGGAGCCCTGGCGGGGAATGCATTTAAACACAGACATTGCGGGAGCGTGGCTTTACCTTACAATACTTGGTTCAATCGTTGGGCACGGCACCTATTACTGGCTGGTGAGAGCCACCAATCCCATGTTCCCCTCCACCTGGACCTATATCTCTCCCATCATCGCTCAATTTGTCGGGTACCTGTGGCTGGGGGAAGCAGTTTCTGTTTTCTCTTTTGTGGGACTGGTTCTGGTGCTTTCCGGGGTGTTTTTGATTAACAGGGATATGGGATTGCCGGTGAAAACACCAACTGTCCGGCCGACACAGGGAACGTAATCGTAAAAAAAAGGAGATGAGATGCTGGATAACAATGTTTCAATCCATATTAAGCCCTTTTCAGGTGATTGCCAAGAGCAGGTAATTAATCTCATTGTCAGCATACAACAAAAGGAATTTGAGATACCTATAACCGCAGATGATCAGCCAGATTTGCGCGATATTCCGAATTATTATCAAAAAGACCGCGGGAATTTCTGGGTCGCACTTTACAATGGGAAGGTTGTCGGCACCATCTCTCTTCTGGACATCGGCAACGGCCAGGCTGCCTTGCGAAAGATGTTTGCACACCGGAATTACAGGGGTCCGGAAATTGGCGCCGCCCACAAATTACTGGAAACACTTCTCGAATGGGCAAAGTCGAATGAGATTCGTCAGATTTACCTTGGAACCACACCGAAGTTTTTAGCCGCTCATCGTTTTTATAAAAAGAATGGTTTTACCGGGATACCGAAGGAACACTTACCTAAGACGTTCCCAATAATGGAGGTAGATACCAAGTTCTTCAAATACGAACTTTGAAATAAGCTTACTGTGAGTTATTGTGGTGTAAAATAAACGCCAAAGGCTGTTGAATATTTTTTCAACAGCCTTATATTTGGAATACCGGAAACTCGGATTCAATCAGACTGCCCCGAAGCAGCAAAGGGATGACATTCAGGTTAATTCCCATTGGAAATTGAGATTTAGCAGCCCTCCCGGCCAAAGGTATTTAAAAACCAAAGTTTCTTGTGTCTATCCACTCACTTTTCACCAATGTCCACCAGTCAATAGCAAGTCCTTTTAACACATACTCATAGGGCAGCCAGCCATATCCGCCTTCACCCCACCCTGTACCCCACGAGTTTCTTATAAGCAATGCCCCTATGGTTTCTCTGCACCCCGGATTAGTATTTTTGATTACTTTATTGTCATCGTATCCTACAGCCATAACGGCGTGCCCGCCGGCTATCCTTTCACCACTGTCCGGAAACGGTATCATCCCGTTACTATCAGCCTGGGAAATGGAGCTATAAACCGTAAAACCGAAAGTTGAAGGGAGATCGGCGGCCAAATATGTTTTGATATTGTCCATTAAAATCTCTTTGTTAATCCCGGGCGGATCAAGCCGGTAGTATTTAATGGTCTGATAATTTTGAGCGAAAGCATAGCAAAAAGCAGACGGTTCCTTGTCAAAATCGGAAATTGAATACGGCCAGTACTCCTCCGGAGGCACTCCGAACAGAGCCAGAGCCCCCATTGTCGACCTGATAAAAGCACCCGTGTCACCGTTCAGTTTTAGTAAATTTCGTGTCACCTTGTAAAGGAACAATCTCGAG
>CBEULQ010000121.1:0-6694 GCA_965543975.1 uncultured Desulfocucumis sp.
TAAGGGGAAGCTGTTGCTAATGCCACTCTGTAATGGGGGAAGGGGCAATGAAGCGATGAACCCGAGTCAGGAGACCTGCCTGTAAATTACTATGCTGCCTCGAGTAAAGGCAAGCTTAGGTGAGGATGATGGTAAAATCCACACCCGTTTTTGGGTTGTGGGTTTTTTTATTTTAAAACTTATTTTCAAGGAGGGAAAAACAAACCATGAAAGAAACAGCGTATCAGGAGAAAGTTCTGGAAGTGGAGCCTTATGGCGTTGAACCGATTCCGAAAGAGGAACGGCATGGCAAACCGGGACAGATGTTTACCATCTGGTTTGCCATAAACCTGAACGTGGTCACCTGGTTTACCGGTTTTTTGGGGATTGAATTCGGATTGTCTCTAAAGTACGCCATCCTGGCAATTCTCATCGGCAATATTGCCGGAGCGGCTTTTCTGGCCTTAAGTTCATCCATTGGCGCTGAATTGGGCCAGCCTCTGATTCCTGCAAGCAAAAGAGCTTTTGGGAAGCCGGGAGTGTTCGGATTATCTTTTTTAAACCTGGTGAATAACATCGGCTGGCTGGGAGTAAATCTTGTTCTTGCGGTGATGGCCTTGCAAAAGATTTTTCCTTTGGACTATCATTCTTCTTTACTGTTGATTACTGCTGTGACTTTATTAGTTGCCGTGTACGGCTATAATTTCATTCACGCCTTTGCCCACTGGATGTCGGTGATTATGGGCGCACTTTTTCTGTTCATGTCTGTAATAACCGTTCAAAACCTGCCGGAAATTATGAGCCATTCCGCTCCCGGAGCAGGCGGGTTTAATTTGGGAATGTTTATTCTTGCCGTAGCCGTGGCCTTTTCTTACCAGATCAGCTACTGTCCCATCAGCACGGATTATGCCAGGTATCTTCCGGAGAACACCCCAAAGAAAAAACTCTGGCAGTTTTCTTTCTGGGGAGCTGTATCCGTTTGTATCTGGCTGGAAATTCTGGGCGCTTTAACAGCCACATTAGGTATGCATACTGGGCCCATGGATTTCATTGCCAGACTCATGGGCGTGTTTACCATACCGGCTTTGATAACTGTTATTCTCAGCATTCTGCCTGTAAACGCCATGGCCATGTACAGCGGGGGACTTGCGGCCCTGGCCATGGGCATTCCCCTGAAACGGTGGGCTTCAGCCCTTCTCACCGCCGGCCTCGGCGCGTTGATAGTATCTTTCGGGAGCGGTAAACTGGCCCACACCTATACCAATTTCCTGCTCCTGCTCTCATACTGGATCGCTCCCTGGCTGGGCGTGGTGCTGAGCGACTTTTATTATCACAGGGCAAACCCCTGGAGGAAAGATGAACCAAAGGGATGGATCGGAATTGTTTCTTTTCTTTGCGGTGTGTTAATTTCCATACCCTTTATGAGTTCGGTTCTATATGTTGGCCCTGTTGCCAAAAACTATCTGGGCGGGGCGGACATCAGCTATTTTCTGAGTCTTTTGGTAAGCGTGCTTGTTTACCACGCGGCAGTGAAAATAAAACAGGCTCCTATAGCAGTTAAACCTTCCACCGGAATCAGGGACTAGGGTGGCCGTTGAAAAACTGTGTCTGGCTTTGTCAGTTTCGCCGTCCAGTGCTCACGTACTTCTATCAGTACGCTCCGCGCTGTCCGGCTTCTCCTTCCGCGCCATACTTGTTTTTGAACGGCCTCTGGAACAAACACCTAAAGTTTTCAATAAAGCGGGGCTAAACATTGGAATTTTTACTGGCAGTGCAATTTCTGACCAAAATACCGGTTAATGTCCGGGGTAGTGTGGATGAAAAAAGGCTGGCCCGCTCCATGGCATATTTTTCTCTGACCGGGGTACTGCTGGGAGCCTGTGCCGCCGCTATACATGCACTGACCTCCCTGGTTTTTACGTCTCAGGTGAGTATCCTTGCCGCTTTGGCATTCCTAATAATGATAACAGGGAATTTGCATGGAGACGGTTTGATGGACACTGCGGACGGGCTTTTCAGCGGGAGACCCCGGGAACGTATGCTGGAAATAATGAGGGACAGCCGGGTCGGTTCCCACGGAGTTACGGCAGGGGTATTAGTGTTGCTGGTGAAATTTGTGTTGTTGGGGCAAATCCCGGAAACCTTTCAGGGAGTGGCGTTAATTCTGGCCGTTGCGTCGGGTCGCTGGTCTCAGGTCTATGGCGCTGCTTTTTACCCTTATGCCCGCTCCACCAGAGGAACCGGGAACTTTACAGTCCACGTGGGTTTTCGCGAAATAATTTATAACTCGTTAACCGTTTTGCTTTTAACTATATTTTTGCTAAAACTCCATGGATTTATCCTGCTGGTTGCGGTTCTGGCCGGAACCGCGCTGCTGGAATGGTATATAGCCAAAAGAATAGGGGGAATAACCGGAGACACACTGGGGGCTACCAATGAATGCATCGAAGTGCTGACCCTGCTGGCGCTGTTGATTATATTTACCAAATTTGGCCCGGGGATAGCAAATACAGTGTTTTGACAGGAGGACATGTAATGAATTCCGAACTTTACAAAGTTGTTTCCGATATCAGGCCGGTGAGCCGGGAATGGCGCCAGAAAGCCAAAGACTATTTGGACCGGCTGGCGATTCCCCGGGGCAGCCTGGGGGAACTCCTGGTTCTGGCGGAACAGCTTTCGGGTATCAGAGAAACCCTGAAGTTTTCCGTTAGAAGGAAAGCCGTTGTTACCATGGCGGGGGATCACGGTGTTGTCCGGGAAGGGGTAAGCGCCTTTCCCCAGGAGGTTACTCCCCAGATGGTGAACAACTTCGTGCTGGGCGGAGCCGCCATCAACGTGCTGGCGGAAACGGCCGGAGCCCGGGTGGTGGTGGTGGATATGGGAGTCGCCGCCGATCTCGGTGCACTGGTGCAGGAAGGGAAAATTCTTTCCTATAAAATTGATTACGGAACCCGCAATATGTCTCAGGGGCCGGCCATGACCCGGGAGCAGGCCCGGCAGGCACTGGAGAGCGGCATTAATATTGCGGGAAAGCTGATTAGTGAAGGTGTTGAACTTCTGGGCACAGGAGATATGGGGATTGGCAATACCACACCCAGCAGCGCTATTTTGGCCGTATTGTCGGGACGTCCGGTTCGCCAGGTTACCGGCAGGGGGACGGGAATTAGCGACCAGGCTCTTGAAAATAAAATCCGGGCCATTGAAAAAGCCATTGAAATAAACCGCCCAAACCCCAAAGATCCGGTGGATGTGCTGGCCAAGGTGGGAGGTTTTGAAATCGGCGGAATCGCGGGGGTAATACTGGGAGCGGCTTATCACAGGGTGCCCGTGGTGGTTGACGGGTTTATCTCCACCGCCGGGGCACTGCTGGCTAAGGCTTTGGCCCCCGACTCCGTTGAATATATGATAGCGGCGCACCGTTCCCTGGAATACGGGCACCAGTTCATGCTGGAAGAGTTGGGTCTTAATCCTTTGCTTAATTTGAACCTTCGCCTGGGCGAAGGCACCGGGGCGGCGCTGGCCATGAATATTGTGGAATCAGCGGCACAGGTCATTGGTAAAATGCTCACCTTCGAAGATGCCGGGGTAAACGGTCCGGGAATGTAAAGGAAGTGTCTGATCAGTGAGATCCTTGCGGTATCTGAACCATGATCCCCAGGAAAACGGTCCCCAGTACCTTGAAGATATAGCCACGGGCTACTGGTATTCGGAAGCCCTTTTCACAGCGGTGGAACTGGGGCTATTTACTTTGCTTGATCCCGGGGGGAAAACGCCGGAGGAGATCTCCAGGGATTTGGATTTGCATCCGGAAGGATTGGAGCGGTTCCTGCAAACCTTAAGCGCCCTGGGGCTCCTCGGCCGGCATGGCGAAATCTATTTTAACAGCCAAATATCCCGTAGATTTCTGGTAAGGGGTGCACAAGAGTACCAGGGAGATTCCATCCTGTGGAGAAAAAAACTTTTTCCTAACTGGCGCAGTCTTGGAAGCTGCCTCAGGAAGGGGGGAAGGGTAAATTTTACCCGGCGGGACGAAGAGCCGGAAGGATTAATCCGGCGCATGCGCAAATACAGCCGTGCTATGGATTGTGTGGCCAGAACCAAGACCAAAGAAATATTGCCTTTTTTTACAGGCATTTTCCTGTCGGGAGAAATACTGGATGTAGGTTCCGGCACCGGTGCCGTTTCAGCCGGATTTTTGGAACATTTTCCGGAGCTGCGGGCAACGTTGATGGACCTTCCGGAAGTGCTTGATTATGCCCGGGAGCTTCTTCAGGAAAAGGGATATCATCACCGGCTCGATTATTGTCCCGCCAATATACTGGAGCCCTGGCCAGTCAAAGAAAGTCGCTTCGATTTGATCATACTTTCCAATATCGTTCACGCCTATTCGGAAAAGGAAATTTCGGAACTTCTGGACAGGGCCGCGGCATGCCTTAAAAGAGACGGATTTCTGCTGATCCATGACTTTTTTTTCGAACACTATCCGGAAAAATCCGCTCTATTCGACTTGAACATGTTTGTCAATACCTTTAACGGCAGGGTTTACCCGGCAAAGTGGCTCCAAGAGCAGTTAACTATACGGAAACTTCACACAACAGAACTGCTGCCTCTGGAGTCGGACACAGCTCTCTTGATTGCCGGAAGACGCCCGGAAAGCCTGCAAAGCCTTTGTTTGGATCTGAAATCACGTCTTGTTTCCAGAATAAAAGAAATGGGATTTCAGAATGTGCGCACCATTCCGGCGGAGGCGGTGCACATACCGGAATGGGCCGATTTGCGCTGCAGGTTCGGCTGCGGCAATTACGGGAAACCTCACTGCCGGCCGGACAGCCTTACCCCTGAGAAAACCAGGGAAATGCTCCGGGACTATACCCACTGCCTGCTGCTGGAAGGGGCACCGCCCACCAGGGATTTTCAGCGCCGTGTGCTGAGGGCGGAGCAGGAGGCCTTTAAAGCCGGCTTTTACAAAGCCTTTGTCTTTTGGGCGGGACCATGCGCCCTCTGTGAAACCTGCGTTAAAGACGGAAGCTGCCGCAATACGAAGGATTCCAGGCCTTCCATGGAGGGATCGGGGATTGACGTGTTTGAAACGGTGAAACGGGCGGGGCTCTCCCTGCGGACACTGGCAGACGAAGGGGATTTCATCAAATACTATGGGATTTTATTTTTGGAGTGATGGCGGTGCGGGTACTCATGGTCCAAACCCCTTCGGTGGAGGGGTTTTCCCAGGAAAAAGTTTATCCAATTGGAATCGTCGCCCTGGCTACCCATCTACAAAAAGCCGGTCATGAAGTAGAACTTTTAGACATGAATATTGAAGCGGACTCCTTTGGTTCATTGAAGGATAAATTGTTGGACTACCAGCCGGAAGTGGTTGGTTTGTCATTACGCAATATCGACCCCCTGGCCAACAAAACCAGCTCGCTGGTTCCGCCTTTTGTCACTACGGCGCGGCTGGTGGCAGCGCTTCTTCCCGGGGTTTGGATCGTGGCCGGGGGAACGGGGTTTTCCCTCTTTCCCGAACGCCTCATGGGTGAGTTGCCCCAAATTCATTACGGCATTGTGGGTGAAGCCGAAACATCCTTTCCGGCCCTGCTTGCCTCTTTGGATAACCCTTCCGGATTAAAAGGCCTGTGTTACAGGAAGGGCGAAAAAGTACTGGTCAACCCGACTTCGGCGGACTACCACATGGACAGCTACGTGGTTCCTTCAAGGGAGCTCATTTCACCCAAACTTTACGAAGGGATCAATAATTACGTTCCTGCCATAGGTGTTGAAACCAAACGGGGCTGCCCCTTAAACTGCTCCTATTGCGTTTATCCCAAGCTCCAGGGTAAAAAATTGCGCTGCCGCCGGCCCGCTCTGGTGGTGGATGAAATCGAGTTATTAAACAAAGAGTACGGTATTAAAGATTTTCATTTCAATGACCCAGTGGTGAACATTCCTTACGGCCATCTAGAGGAAATCTGCCGGGAGATGCTTCGCCGGAAAATTCGCATCGGGTGGAGCGGTTTTTTCCGGGAAGACCATTTGGATGAGCATAATATCCGCCTTTTTGAAGAAGCCGGTTGCAATTGTTTTTCCTTTTCCCCGGACGGTCTTTGCGATGAGTTATTAAAAATATTGGGCAAAAATCTCAGTGAAGAGCATGTTCTAAAGGCGGCAAAACTTGCTGCCCAAACAGACGTGGTCACAATGTACCATTTTATGGTCAATGTGCCCGGGGAAAACAGTGAGACAATTCGTAATGGGCTGAGCCTTTTGGATCGTCTCTATGAACTGCACAGCGCAAAAAGAAACCTGGGAACGGTGGTATTGAACAATATGCGTATATTGCCCGGGACTCCCATTGCGGAGATAGCCAGGAGAGAAGGGGTAATCCGGCCCGAAACCGATCTGCTCTATCCGGTGTATTACAACCCGCCTCCATATGAAACCCTGCGTTACCGGCTGGAAACCCATCATCTACATAGAAATGTGTTCATGTGGCAGAAAGTGGGGGAGTGATATGAAAATTCTTTTACTGGAGCATCCGCGAAAAATCGCTCATGTGCGGTGCAATGATATTGCCAATACCCCCCTGTCCTCATGTCTCATCAGCGGTTATGCCGCCGGAATGCTGGCAAGTTGTGGACATGAGGTCAACATTGTCGAGGGGTATCTCGACGGCCTCTCCTATGAAGAAATCCACCGGGTGGTAAGCACCTTCGGACCG
>CBEULQ010000122.1:0-6651 GCA_965543975.1 uncultured Desulfocucumis sp.
GCCGGGTTTTGTTTTTGGGCAATAAAAAAACCGCCTTAAGATTGCGGTCATTTGTAAACCTCTTTTTTACCTTTTATTCTTCGCACCGCATTATAGGGCGTCAGGTCTGTAATTCCGTAAGTATTCTTCCGCTCCAATCCCTTAATGCCCAATTTCCTGTTAGCTCGCCGGCGGGCCTTCGCATCTGGGGACACAAAATAAACCTCCTTTTTTTACATCCTTCACGCTTTGCGTTCATCGGAGATGTAATTTTTTATTGTCCAATAACCCGCAATTTCCCCCGCTCTGGTTCCTGCCGCATGTTACCTTGCTCCTGACTGCTAAACCAATCGTCTAAAGCACTTTTGCGAAATAATACCCTTCCCCCGGCGCGGATTGCTGGTATTTGCTTGCGCTTTACAAGCTCCAGCATTAGCCAGTATGACACCCCTACATAATCCGCCGCCTCTTTTGCTGTAAGTGTTGCTCTGTATTGTGCTGATAGCATTTTGTCTGCGTGACTCAGAGCCCATCCCTCCTTTAACCTGCCCTTTTAAGCCAACCATCCTCAGTGAAAATTTGATTTTCAGGTACACCCAACTTTTCAGAGACCAATCGCCTAAATTTAGGCCATGCCCTACGGTGTCCTGCTGCAACCTGATGAACAACCCCCGGAGTAACATTTAGTGCTAAAGCTAGCTTCCTAAGACTGCCGAATTTTTTTTCTGCCTCTGCCTGAAGATTTGTCAATTTATTTCCCTCCTTATAAAAAATACTTGCCATGCTTGCCTATTAAAGGTATACTAGCAGAAAAAATGTCTCCGGTAAACACCGTATACCCGTGACATGGGCTGGACGTAATAAAATTAATAAGGACATTAAGGAGGAGGTTGAACGCATGGCTTGGGTTGAATCCGAGCTACATAACTTACCGGCTACAAAATGGAGAAAATGTCAGTATTACATAGAGGATGGCTTAATAAAACCCATCCCTGGGTCAAAAGTAACAGAATACGATCCTTTCTTATTTTATAAACCCCCCGGAATAGACGAGGACCAAACAGAGCAACCTGTTTGGCTAGCTCTAGCAGAACTTAATATTGACTCTGATGATGAAATATTGTCTTTCATAAACCGTTTTGGCCCACTAGGCATAGTGAACTGGAAAACAAAGGCCTGGGTATTGGGGAAAAAAAGACATCCCGACCAAGAAGGTATACCAGTATATGCCGTTCAGGGACTAAGCCTTGTATCTGTAGAAAAAATAATTGAAAAATATCAACCAGTTCACCTTAACGAATGGCACCAGAAGAATAAACATGCAGTACAGGGCTTGCAAAACCTACCACATTTGCTATCTGAACCGATATCCGAATTAAAAGAAGTGATATTAGACTACCAAAAAGCAGTTGAATTATTTAGAGCTTTTCAAAATGGTAAAGATGATTTCATAAAAACTTATCTTGACTTATATCCAGATGAAATAAGAATTTCCGTACCTGGCGAGGAAATGGATTTGTTCTTTGATGCTGTCTGTAAACTTACTTATGTAGTAAATATGGTTGGCACAAAAAATAAGGTTACCCCACGGCTAGATCTAAATCGAAAAAATAAATTTACTTGGCGTTGGTCTTATGACTGTTTAATCTCAGTAATATATCTAATGTTATCAATGGTAATATCAGGTAACTGGTATATTAGAAGATGCGCAAATGAAAATTGTAAACAGCTTTTTTCAACAGACGTTCACAATAAAATTCATTGCAGTGAAAAATGCGGATGGGCGCATAGGAAAAGAAAATCCCGTAAAAAGGAGGCAAAATAACATGGCCGGATACATTGAGGAAAGAGGCAATTCCTTCAGGTTGGTTTACATGAAAGATAAAAAGAAGTATACCAGGACCATCAAGGCGGCAAGCCCCAAGGCTGCTGAAAAGGAATTAGCAAAATTCATCGCTGAGATTGAGGGAAATAATTTCATTGAACCGTCAAAAGTAACCTTTGAAAACTTCATTAAACGGTGGCTTACGGAATATGCGGAAAGAGACCTGGCGCCCAAGACCGTACACAGATACAAGCAGATACTTAACAGTCGGGTAATCCCGGCACTGGGACACCTAAAGGTTGAACAGATACGGCCCGTTCACCTGATGGAGTTTTATAATAACCTGACAGAGGATGGAATAAGGGAGGATAAAAAGAAGGGGGCATTATCAGAGCGGACTATTAATCACCACCACAGGCTTATACATACAGTATTGCAGTGTGCCGTACAGTGGCAGTTAATAGGTTCAAATCCGGCAAGCAGGGTTAAACCTCCGAAGGTTCAGAGGAGAACCGCAAAATATTATGATGAGGAACAAACAGCGGCCCTTTTAAAAGCCCTGAAAGGGGAGAAGTTGAAACATAAGGCACTGGTACACCTTGCGCTGTTTAGCGGCTTGCGGCGGGGCGAAATTATGGGTTTGGAATGGTCAGACTTTGATTTCGAAAAGGGAACACTGGAGGTTAAAAGGGCAAGCCAGTATATACCAGGACAGGGATCATTCGATAAAGCTCCAAAGAATGAAATGTCAAAAAGGCTGATTTCCCTCCCGACTTCACTGATTACGCTTCTAAAGCAATATAAGGCATCACAGAACGCAAAGCAGTTAAAACTGGGCGATAAATGGCAAAAGTCAGATAGGGTATTCACCACCTGGGATGGTAGGCCTGGACATCCAGAATGGCCTTCCCAGTGGTTCAGTAAATTTATCAAAGAAAAAAACTTACCACCGTTAAACTTCCATGGTCTAAGGCATACAGCAGCAACATTGCTTATAGGTCAAGGACTTCATGCAAAGGTTATTAGCAGCCGTTTAGGGCATTCCAATATATCAACCACTATGGACATATATGGACACGCTCTAAAGAGCGCTGACACAGCGGCAGCGGAAGCCCTGGAAAATGTCTTTAACGAAAAGCTAAGAAAACAAGCATAAAAAAATTAACAGCCTCCGGGCTGTTTTTTATGTCCTCTAAAGGGCCATTTCCCCAAGATTTCCCCATTCTGCCGGTTTCGCCATTTACGCTAAAAAACAAAAAACCCTGCATCCCTTGCAGGGTTTAGTTTTCCATGGTGCGCCCGGAGAGACTCGAACTCCCGGCACGCGGTTTAGGAAACCGCTGCTCTATCCACCTGAGCTACGGGCGCATATGGCGTGCCTGAAGGGATTCGAACCCCTGGCCTTCTGATCCGTAGTCAGACGCTCTATCCAGCTGAGCTACAGGCACATATTATATCCGGCGTTCACCGGCGAATTCTATTGTAACAAAATACATAACCCAAGTCAAGGAGTTATACGCTATATATGTCTGGAAGATTAGCCAATAAGCTCCTTCCCCATTACCGTGGAACCATCCCTTTGTAAAAAGCGCCGTTCCCATAATAAACCGTGTTTTCTATCCCCATCCCCGCATATTAATGTTAATGTGATACAAAAAGCAGGGAGTGGGCGTTTTGTCAGAGATAACGTTTTCCGTAATAATACCGGTTAAAAACGAAGGCATCCAAAACGTTAAAATGACGCTGGACTCCATGCTGCAGACCGACCCGGGCATTGACTATGAAATAATTGTGGTTGACGATAACTCCAACGACGGCTGCTGCGACTTTTTACTCTACCGGAATAAAGGTTACGAAAAAGTCGTATTGGTGAAATCCCCAGGCCTGGGCGCGGCCGGCGCCAGAAATCTGGGTGCTGAATACTCCCGGGGCGGTATTCTGGTGTTCTGCGACGCCCACATTACCGTACCGCCGGACTGGCTGGCGATATTCGCCATGGATTTTTCCCACAGCATTGTGGACGGCGTTTCACCGGGCATCGGTTCAATGGCCGACCCGCACGCCGTCGGTTATGGCCAGACATGGAATGAAAGGCTGGAGTGCAAATGGCTGAGCACGCAGTTTACCAGCCTCACCCAGGTGCCTCTGCTGCCGGGGGGCTGTATGGCCTTCCGCCGGGAAGCCTTTAACCGGGTAGGAGGATTTGACCGGGGATTTCTGGTATGGGGCCACGAAGACGAGGAAATATCCTTTAAAATGTGGTTATTTGGGCACAATCTCTATGTGGAGCCCGGCGTGAAGGTGCTGCACCTTTTCCGCCCGACTCATCCCTACCCTGTCACCATGACACACTTTAATTATAATTTTCTGCGTATGGCCGGCTCCCATCTTAACGAGGAGCGCTTGGCCAAGGCCTTTGCCATTATAAAAGACCAGGCCGGTTTTGAAAATATTTTATCGTCGGTATGCCTAAGCAATGTATGGGAGCAGCGAAAAGATTATCTGACAAGGCGCAGCAGGGACGACACCTGGTTTATGAGGCGTTTTGGCATTAATTTTTAACCCGGTTAAGCTTTCCCCCGCCCGCTTGATGTTATATAATTCTGTTAAAACACCTTTCAGAGGTATTGAAAAATGAATAAATCTCAGGAAAAGGTTATAAAATTTGAACCCAGGAAAAAAAAGAAATTAAAACATGTCAATTATGTTTCGCCGGAAAAAAAGGAACTGTTGCGCCAACGTGAGCGCCAGAAAAAACTGTCTCAGAACCGCAATAAAACCATCATTGTTGTTGGTATATTTTTCTTGATCGTGGCTCTGGTAGTAATAGTCGATTATTTAATCTTAAAATAAATATAAATGCCGCACCTTTATAAGTGCGGCATCTTATTTTTTTCTGGCGGAGAGTGAGGGATTCGAACCCTCGATACAGGTTTATGCCCGTATACTCGCTTAGCAGGCGAGCGCCTTCAGCCAACTCGGCCAACTCTCCGTATAGCGTCATATATTGGCGGAGGGGGTGGGATTCGAACCCACGGAACCCGCAAGAGTTCAACGGTTTTCAAGACCGCCTCCTTAAACCGCTCAGACACCCCTCCATGCAGGCTTTCTCCAGCGGCATATATCAGTATAGCATAGCCTAATATGCCTGTCAATAAAAGCCCTGCCCGTATCCCTGCCAATATAAGTAAGCAGCAAACTCAGAGGCCGGTCAAAAACAAGTATGGCGCGAAAGGCGAAGCCGGACAGCGCGGAGCGTACTTAGGTGGGTCAGAGGTCAGGGGACACACCTCTTTCAGAGGAATGTCCCCAATTTATACTGGGCGGCAAGCCTGACAAAGCCAGACGAGAGTTTTAGGAGCGGCCTCTTATAAACTCTGTTCCCATATAGGATACCAACACCCCGGGCACCTTCACGCTGCCGTCTTCCTGCTGGAAATTCTCCAGTATGGCTGCTACAGTCCTGCCCACTGCCAGACCCGAGCCGTTCAGTGTATGCACGAACCTGGGCTTGGCCTTTCCGTCTTTAAACCGTATATTCGCCCTCCTGGCCTGGAAGTCCTCAAAATTGCTGCAAGAGGATATTTCCTTATATTCGTTGTAACTGGGCAGCCATACCTCAATATCGTAGGTTTTGGCTGAGCTAAAGCCCATGTCTCCGGTACACAGGCAAACAGTTCTATAGGGCAGCTCCAGTAGCTGCAGAGCCCTTTCCGCGTTCCGGGTAAGCTTCTCCAACTCCTCGTAAGAATCCTCCGGGCGAGCAAATTTCACCAGTTCCACCTTGTTGAACTGGTGCTGGCGGATAAGCCCCCGGGTATCCCTGCCTGCAGCCCCGGCCTCGGCCCGGAAGCAAGCGCTGTAGGCGCAGTGTGAAATGGTCAGCTTGCTGCCGTCCAGTATTTCATTGGCATACAGATTGGTCACCGGAACCTCGGCGGTGGGAATAAGGTAATAGTCGGTTCCCTCCACCTTAAACATGTCCTCTGCGAATTTGGGAAGCTGGCCTGTTCCCACCATGCTGGAGCTGTTCACCATAAAAGGCGGGAATATCTCCACGTAGCCGTGCTCTCTTGTGTGCAGGTCCAGGAAAAAATTATAAACAGCCCTTTCCAGCCGGGCGCCCAGACCTTTGTAAAAGGTGAACCTGGCGCCGGTTACCTTGCCACCCCTCTCGAAGTCGAATATATCCAGCGACTCTCCTATGTCCCAGTGGGCCTTTGGCGCAAAACCGAAGTCAGCGGGCTGGCCCCAGCGACGCACCTCCACGTTGTCATCCGAATCCTTGCCGTAAGGAACAGTCTCGTTGGGGATGTTGGGGATTGTCAGCAGGGTTGACTGCAATTGTTCCTCCAGATCCCTGATCTCGTCGTCCATTTCCTTTATCTGCTGGGACACCTGGCGCATTTCCAGCACCTTGTCTTCCGCTTCCTGCCCGCTTTTTTTCAACCTGCCAATTTCCTCGGACACCACGTTGCGCCGGTTTTTCAACTGCTCCACCGCATGAAGCTTTTCCCGCCGGGTTTCATCCAGCTTTAAAAAAGGATCCAGCAGGGATATATCGGCTCCCCTCCTGGCCAGTCCTTCCTTAACCTCTTCCGGGTTGCTGCGCACGAATTTTAAATCCAGCATCGTACAATACCTCCGCTCCAGATATTATTGTAATATTTCTCCGGGCCAGCCGGTTACTATCTTCAGGTAAATACTATTATTACCAATTATTGGCGGTAGTACAACCTTCAACCCAATTAAATGAAATCCGCCATTAGTAATAATAACACAGATATTTTACCAAAAAACAGTAGCTTGGGAACATTCCTTACCTAAATTGTTAAGAAGTAAGGAAT
>CBEULQ010000123.1:0-6651 GCA_965543975.1 uncultured Desulfocucumis sp.
ATAAACAACTCCCGGCATCATAATACTCCTCTGCCAGAACCTCCTGAACCGTATGGACAAAGCCCCGGGCATAATCAGCAGCCATTTCTTCCCCCAGTTCTATCAGCAACCTGCTCCGGCGTTCCTTATCCCCTGGTTCAACCTGGCCGGAAAAATCCGCAGCAGGCGTGCCCCGCCGGGGAGAATATTTAAAAACATGCATTCCCGCGAAGCCCAGTTCCTTTATAAAACTATAGGTATTGTTAAACTGCACCTCTGTTTCCCCGGGAAACCCCACGATAACGTCCGTAGTAATGGCCACTCCGGGAACATTTTTTCTTATTTTCTCCACCAGGTTCCGGAATTTTTCGCTAGAGTAGTGGCGGCGCATGTTTTTCAGTACGGTATCGTCACCGCTCTGCAATGGTATATGTATATGCCTGCACAGTGGCGGTCCGAAAGCAAAAACCTCTATCAGATCTTCAGTAAAATCCATGGGTTCCACCGAACTAAGGCGAAGCCTGGCCAATCCGGGAATGGACGCCAGCCTGCGCAGCAACCCGGCCAGGCTGACATCACCCTGCAGATCCTGACCGTATGCTCCGGTGTGTATGCCGGTTAGCACTATTTCCTTGAAGCCGCCGGCTGCCAGCTTTTCAGCCTCTTCCAGCACATTTTCCGGCTTGCGGCTTTTCAGAGCGCCCCTGGCGTAAGGAATTATACAGTAGGCGCAGAAATTATTGCAGCCCTCCTGTATTTTCAAAAATGCCCTTACCCTGCCGGTATTAGCCACAACAGGCATTTCTTCAAATTTTTCAACCTTAAATACGTCCTTAACCGCGCTAACCCGGTTCCCCTTTACGGCACGCTTTACCAACTCCACAATCCTGCTCTTGTCGGCAGTGCCCACCACAAGGTCAACCTCGGGCATTTCCAGCACTTCCCCTGGTGAGGTCTGGGCATAACAACCGGTTACAACCACCAGCCCATCAGGATTAGCCCTGGAGGCCCGCCGGATAAGCTGGCGGGATTTTCTGTCTCCCAGGTGGGTTACGGTACAAGTATTTATTATGTATACATCTGCCGGGTCTTCAAAATCAACCATCTGGAAGCCGGCGGATTTGAACATTTCCGCCATAGCTGTGGATTCGTACTGATTGACTTTGCATCCCAGGGTGGTTATGGCCACCTTTTTTTCCGGCACTTTAAAAATCCCCCAATCCAGAACTGTTGCAAAAGCACATGATTAAATCATACGTAATCACTAAGGCTTGAGAGTCATCCTTAAAGACCGGCCCTAATTGAGAGGTGGGAGGTGAGAATACTAAAGGAATTCGCTTCAGCGAATGCCTAAAAACTCTCACTTCTAACCTCTCACTTCCCACTTCCCATATGCCAGGCGCCAAAGGCCGGTCAAAAACAAGCATAGCGCGAAAGGCGACGCCGGACAGCGCGGAGCGTACTGATTTGGTACGTGAGCACTGGCCGGCTAGCCTGAGTTAAAGTGCTAGGCGCCGTTTTTCACCGGCCTTTCAGCCAAGGTCCCCCCACTGATACATTAACACCGCCAGGCAAGCCGGACCGGCTGTTTCCGTCCTTAGAATCCGCGGGCCCAGGGTTACGGTAAGTGCTCCCCTTTTAACAGCCATATCAACCTCCCCGGGTTCAAAACCGCCTTCCGGACCTATTAATATAAAAACGTCCCGGTTATTCTCCCTGCTTAATACTTCCCTCAGGCCACGGCTGTTTTCAGCCTCCCAGGGCATTAACAACAGCGCATCTCCGGGAACCGCTTCCAGGGCGCCGGCAAAATCAACCGGAACGCCCACCACCGGAATATCAGGGCGGCGGCATTGTTTCGCCGCCTCCAGAGCAATCCGCTGCCATCTTTCCCGTCTTGATTCAGCCTTGCCTTCTTTCAATTGCACCACCGACCGGCGGCAGCCAACGGGAATTATGCCGGATATGCCAAGCTCGGTGGCTTTTTGTATTATTACTTCCATTTTTTCGCCCTTTGGCAGTCCCTGGAGAATTGTGACCCTGACCGGCGGCAAGCCGGGGGGTTTATATATTTCCAACCTGGAACAGATTACCGCGTCTTTTGCAACGCCGTCGATCCGGGCTCTGGCCGCGGAACCCAGGCCGTCCAGTATTTCGATTACATCTCCCTCTCCCATTCGCAGCACACGGGCTATGTGCTTTACGTCAGGACCGGTTATTAATATCTTATCTTTCCTAAAGCTTTCCGGTGATACAAAAAAACTGTGCATTTTTGGCACCCTGTCTTTGTCAAATTACATTTTTTTTGCAATTATAGCAGTCCAGTCTCCCTCCTGGCGCCTGTCAAGGACAGAAAAACCCCGGGCTGCCAGGGTGGTTTCAACATCTTTTTCCCGGCCCAGATAAATCCCAGAGGAAATGAATATCCCCCCGGGCTTTAGAAGAGATACAGCGGCGGGAACAAGTTCCATGATAACGTCAGCCACTATGTTGGCAACAATAATGTCCGCCGGCTCGCTCACAGAATCCAGCAAGTTACCCTCTACAACTTTAACCACCCGGTCTACACCGTTCAGTTTTATATTTTCCCGGGCAACGTTCACCGCAACCCCGTCGGTGTCAACGGCAAGAATCCTGGAGGCTCCCAGCTTAGCCGCAGCCACAGCCAGAATACCGGACCCTGTGCCAACGTCGTATACTGTTTCCCCGCCTCTGACGAATTCCTCCAACAGCAACAGACACAGCACCGTGGAAGGGTGCGTCCCGCAGCCGAAGGCCATGCCCGGGTCCATTTCCAGAAGCAGCTTGCCCGGAGGTACCGTGAAGTCTTCCCAGGAAGGCTTTATAACAATCCTTTTACCCACTTCGGTGGTATGGTAATATTTTTTCCACTGGTTGGCCCAATCAGTCTCCTGCACTTCTCTGGTGATTATTTCGGGAGGTGACGTGAAATCTAAGGCGGCCAACGCATTGCGGAGTTTTTCTATTTTTTCACCCACCCCTGCCTCAAAGGGAAAATAACCCTTAACCGACGGAAACCCGGGAAGCAACTCCCCGGGCCTTACTGCAACTTCCTCGGGACCTTTTTCCAGAGCCAGATTATAAAGTACGGCGGGGTCCTCTATGACAACCCCGCCTGTTCCCAATTCGTTTAATATTTCCGCCACCGCCTCCACCCCCTCCGGGGTGGTGCAAACGGTAATTTCAAGCCATTTCAATTTATATTTACCTCCAGGACAACTATCCCATAAAAGCATCCTTTACCTTGTCAAAAAAACCTTTTTCCACCTCTGCCGGCATTTCTCCGCAGGAGCGAGCGAATTCTCTCAGGGCTTCCTTCTGCTTGTCGGTAAGTTTATTGGGTGTAACAACTTTAACCTTTACATGCTGGTCGCCACGGCCGTAGCCGTGAACATCGGGTATGCCCTTGCCCTTCAGGCGGAAAACCGTGCCGTGCTGGGTGCCTTCGGGAATTCTGACCTTGGCCGTTCCTTCCAGGGTCGGCACCTCTAATTCATCACCCAGGGCAGCCTGGGAAAAGGACAGAGGAACTTCACAGATCACGTCATTGCCTTCCCTAGAGAATATTTTGTGCTGTTTGACGTAAATATAGACGTAAAGATCTCCCCTGGGACCTCCCCTTAAGCCCGACTCGCCCTCACCGGTCACACGCAGTCTGGTCCCGCTGTCCACACCGGCTGGTATTTTCACATGAATGTTGCGGTTGCGTCTTACCTGGCCCGCCCCGTGACATGTGGCGCAGGGCTTTTCTATTATTTTGCCCGCGCCGCGGCAGTGGTCACAGGTTCTGGTCTGGATGATGCGCCCGAAAGGTGTGCTCTGGGCGATCTGCATCTGTCCTGTGCCGTTGCAGGCCGTACAGGTTTTTGCGCTGGTACCGGGGGCAGCCCCGGTGCCTCCGCAGGTACCGCACTCCTCGTTTCTGGGTACTTTTATATCCTTTTCTACCCCGAAGGCAGACTCTTTAAAGGATATCTCTATATCCACCCTCAGATCGGCGCCCTTTTCGGGACCCCGGCGCTGACGGCCGCCCCCTCCGAAAAACATGTCGAAAATATCGCCAAAACCGCCGAGATCCGAATTGAACCCTCCAAAGCCACCTCCAAAGCCGCCAAAACCCTGGCCGTTGGTAGCGGCGTGACCAAAACGGTTGTAATTCTCTCTTTTTTCGGGATCGCTTAAGACCTCGTAGGCTTCCGCCAATTCTTTAAATCTCTCTTCAGCGTTTTTATCCCCGGGATTGGCGTCGGGATGGTACTGGCGCGCCAGTTTACGAAATGCCTTTTTTATTTCGTCGGCCGAAGCCTCCCTGGAAACTCCCAAAACCTCATAGTAGTCGCGCTTGGACACGCTCAAGGCACCACCTTTATATATATATATGTTGGGGACATACCTTCGTGAAATTAGTTAAGAAGCAAGGGGATATAGCTAACCGAGAAGGTGTGTCCCCTGACCTCTGTTGACATACCTTCGCTATAATTGTGTCCCCTTACCTTTTTACATTACAGGGAGGGTCGTTAGGTACGACCCTCCGTATATCAGCATACCACAATCAATTTGTTCAGTAAATGCCTGAGAAAACAAACCCGTGGGAGGCCTCTGGACTGTATTTATACATCCTTACTTATTCTCGTCCTTAACCTCAAAATCCGCGTCAACCACATTGTCCTTATCTTTCTGGCCGCCCGCTTCTCCCGCTCCGCACCCGCCGGCGCCGCAACCGGCGTCCTGGCCCTGCTGGGCCTGCTGCTGGTACATGGCGGCACTCATTTCGTAAAGCGGCTTGGAGAGGTTTTCAACCTTTTGTTTTATTGTATCTATATTGTTGCCTTTAAGTGCCTCTTTAAGCTCCTCCACTGCCTTGTTCACATTGTCCACCTGGGCCTTGTCAGCTTTATCCCCCAGGTCCTTAATGGTTTTTTCGGCCTGATAAATCAGACTGTCAGCCTGATTACGCAGCTCTACTTCTTCCTTGCGCTTACGGTCTGCTTCGGCATTGGCCTCGGCGTCCTTGACCATCCTTTCAATTTCCTGGTCGTTCAGGGCTGTGCCGCCGGAGATGGTTATTTTCTGCTCGTTTCCGGTGCCCAAATCCTTGGCGGAAACATTGACTATGCCATTGACGTCGATGTCGAATTTAACCTCTATCTGAGGTATACCCCTGGGAGCCGGCGGAATGCCCGTCAGGTGGAACCTGCCCAGAGTCTTGTTGTCTCCGGCCATTTGCCGTTCCCCCTGCAGCACATGAATTTCCACACTGGTCTGCCCGTCAGCAGCGGTGGAGAATACCTGGCTCTTGGAGGTGGGGATGGTGGTGTTGCGCTCAATGAGCTTTGTGAATACCCCGCCCAGGGTCTCTATACCCAGGGAAAGGGGAGTAACGTCCAGAAGAAGTACGTCCTTCACTTCCCCTGCCAGTACACCGGCCTGAATGGCAGCTCCCAGTGCCACGCACTCATCCGGGTTGATCCCTTTGTGAGGCTCTTTGTTCAGATATTTACGGATGGCTTCCTGCACCGCCGGGATCCTGGTGGAACCTCCCACCATCAGCACCTTGTGGATATCCTTGGGTTCCAGCCCGGCGTCGGCCATGGCCTGACGGGTAGGCCCCATTGTTTTTTCCACCAAATCGGCAGTCAGTTCGTCAAATTTTGCCCTGCTCAGATTCAAATCCAGGTGTTTGGGACCAGATGCGTCTGCGGTGACAAAGGGAAGATTTACATTGGTGGTGGCAACGCCGCTTAGCTCTACCTTGGCCTTTTCCGCCGCCTCTTTAAGGCGCTGCATGGCCATGCGGTCGTTGCTCAGGTCAATACCCGCATCCTTTTTAAACTCCGCCACCATCCATTCTATGACGCGCTGGTCGAAGTCGTCACCACCCAGGCGATTGTTGCCGCTGGTGGCTTTAACCTCGAATACTCCATCGCCCAGTTCCAATATGGACACATCGAAGGTGCCGCCACCCAGGTCAAACACCAGTAAGCTCTGGTCCTCCTCCTTATCCAGACCGTAGGCAAGGGCAGCCGCGGTCGGCTCGTTGATAATCCTCAATACTTCCAGTCCTGCGATTTTACCCGCGTCCTTGGTGGCCTGGCGCTGGGCGTCGGTAAAATAGGCCGGAACGGTGATAACCGCCTGGGCTACATTTGTACCGAGATATGCCTCGGCATCGGCCTTTAGCTTTTGCAGTATCATAGCTGAAATTTCCTGGGGAGTGTAATCCTTGTCGTCAATATTTACCTTATAGGAAGAACCCATGTGCCTTTTGATGGAGCTGATGGTCCGGTCGGGATTGCTGACGGCCTGCCTTTTGGCCACCTGCCCCACCAGCCGCTCCCCGGTTTTGGAAAAACCAACCACCGAAGGAGTGGTCCTGCCTCCCTCGGCGTTGGGAATCACCACTGCCTCGCCGCCTTCCATAACCGCTACACAGGAGTTTGTGGTACCAAGGTCTATACCAATTACCTTACTCATTCTACTATACCCCCTAAATTATTCCATCTTAATTATGTTAACCCTGTTTTAATCTTTTGCCACCTTGACCATGGCCGGACGGAACACCTTGCCCTTTAAACAATAAACGCACCTGAATTCCTGGGTAACGGTATTATCCGGGTTTTCTCCGGCAGGTTACTGCATTACCGCCTCGTG
>CBEULQ010000124.1:0-6629 GCA_965543975.1 uncultured Desulfocucumis sp.
ATTCCCATGGGGCGGCGGGTGGCGGAGCACGTGGGGCGCCGTCTTGGTAAAACACCCGGTTGAGAGAACTGCTTGAAGATTTCGAACCCCTTGATTTACGCCCTTCTTCCATCCAGGCCGAAGAAGGCAAGGTGGCCTCTGACACCATAGGCGATGCTTACGAATACATGATTGGCGAGTTTGCCAGGCAGGCAGGCAAAAAAGCCGGGTCTTTCTTTACCCCGCCTGAAGTTTCGGAACTGATGGCACGCATTGTCGATCCCAAAATAAACGACACCATGTATGACCCAACGTGCGGCTCCGGATCTTTACTCATCAGAACCGGAAGAAAAGCTATTGAAAAGGAAAATGGTAATATAAAGACTCTTGCGCTGTATGGTCAGGAAATGAACGGGTCTTCCTGGTCCATGGCCAAAATGAACATGTTTATCCATGATATAATGGACGCCAGGATTGCCTGGGGCGATTCCCTTGCCAGTCCAATGCACCTGGACTCCGACGGAAATCTTATGCAGTTTGATGTCATTGTGGCCAATATGCCTTTTTCGCAGGATAAATGGGCGGCAGGTTTTAACACCGGTGGCGAAATGACCGGCAAAGGCAAAGAATTTAAGATGGAAGCGTCCCTTGATAAATTTCACCGCTTTGACTGGGGAGTTCCTCCAGCCAGTAAAGGTGATTGGGCATTTTTGCTGCATATGATAGCCAGTCTTAAAAGCGGTGGTAGAATTGCCGCCGTTGCTCCCCACGGCGTTTTATTCAGGGGGGCGTCCGAAGGAAGAATAAGACAGGCCGTAATTGAAAAGAATCTGCTGGATGCAGTAATTGGCCTTCCTGCAAACCTGTTTTACGGCACCGGCATTCCAGCCTGCATTTTAGTATTTAAGAAAAACCGCAATCGTAATGATGTGCTTTTCATTGACGCATCCGGCAAGGATGAAAATGGCAATCTCCGCTACAGAAAAGATAAGAATCAGAACAGGCTGGAAACAAAACACATCGACGATATTGTAAAAGCATATGAGAACCGCGCAGATTTTGAAAAATTCGCCCATTTGGCAACCATTGACGAGATAAAAGCCAATGAATACAACCTGAATATCCCCCGGTATGTTGATACTTTTGAAGAAGAAGCACTGGTGGATATTGAAGAGGTAAAAAACAATATTGCCAATATCCAGAAGGAACTTGCCGAAGTGGAAGCGCAAATGGCCAAATATCTCAAGGAGCTGGGATTATGAGCAATATTCAAAAGTATAGCGATAAGACCTTTGAGGAGATCAAGCACATCAATGAATACGGGGCGGAATACTGGCTTGCAAGGGAATTGGCTCCTGTTCTTGAATATGCCCGCTGGGAAAATTTCTATAAAGTCCTGGAAAAAGCAAAGGAAGCCTGCGAAAACAGTAATATCAATGTGGATGATCATTTTCGTGACGTTACGAAAATGATAGATCTGGCCAAAGGCGCTAAACGGGAAATTGAAGATACCGAGCTTTCCCGTTACGCCTGTTATTTAATCGTACAAAATGCGGACCCGAGAAAGAGAGTCGTAGCGCTCGGGCAAACCTATTTCGCCGTGCAAACCAGGCGGCAGGAACTGCAGGATGACTTTAATAAACTGGATGAAAACGCAAAACGCCTGGCTATACGGGAGGAAATCCGTGAACATAATAAATCCCTGGCTGAAGCCGCGCAGATGGCGGGGATTGAAACTCCGCAAGAATACGCGGTTTTTCAAAATAAAGGCTATCAGGGTCTTTACGGCGGACTGGGCGTTAAAGAAATACATAAAAGAAAAGGCTTGAAGAAAAGTCAAAGAATACTTGACCATATGGGCAGCACAGAGCTTGCAGCCAATCTGTTCCGGGCAACCCAAACTGATGAAAAAATAAGAAGAGATAAAGTAAAGGGTAAAGAAAAGGCCAACCAAACCCATTTTATCGTGGGCAAAACCGTTCGGGACACAATCAAAAAACTGGGCGGAACCATGCCCGAAGACCTGCCCACTCCCGATGAAAGCATCATGCAGCTTGAAAAGCAAGAGACGAAAAAATTGAAAGAGTAAAATGAAAGAAAAAGTTTGAAGTGATAATTGAGATTGCTAGATGCTTTGATGATCTTTGATTGCAGGTGAGATTTATGAAAAGAAATAGTGAATATTCTGTAATTAGGAGGACTTATAAAAAATACCCGAATGATTGGAGAATTATTGAATTAGGCGATTTGCTTGAAAGAGTTAGAAACCCTGTCGAGGTTATTTCTGATTATGTATATCAAGAAATTGGTATTCGCTCTCATGGAAAAGGATTGTTTTATAAAGAACCGGTTAAAGGAAGCGACCTGGGGAATAAGTCCGTTTTTTGGATTGAGGCGGACTGTTTAATTATTAATATTGTTTTTGCATGGGAGCAAGCCGTCGGCATTACTACCACCCAAGAAAAAGGAATGATTGCTTCGCACAGATTTCCGATGTGGAAATCAAAAGGAAACGTAGAATTAAATTATTTACTAAGGTTTTTTTTAACTCCGTTAGGTAAAACTTTTCTTGAATTAGCCTCGCCGGGTGGAGCAGGGAGAAATAAGACGCTGGGGCAGGATGAATTCAATAAAATCCTAGTCTGCATACCTTCAGATATTCAAGAGCAACAAAAAATAGTTAAGATTCTTAATACCTGGGATAAGGCCATCGAATTAAAAGAAAGTCTTATCTACAAGAAAAACAGCAGAAAAAGTGGCTGATGCAGAATCTGCTCACAGGCAAAAAACGCCTCGCACGGTTTAAAGTCGATTGGCAAAAGGTACGGTTGGGGGAGGTTTGCAAAAATGTTTTTGGTGGTGGAACGCCGTCAAGAAATATTGAGCATTATTATAAAGGAAGCATTCCATGGGTTACAGTGAAAGATTTGGATGGGGCAAAACAAAAATACGATTCTATTGAGCATATAACTTTAGATGCGGTCCAGCAAAGTGCCTCAAAAATCATACCAAAAGGAAACCTGATAGTATCAACCAGAATGGGGTTAGGACGGGGTTTTATTAATATGGTTGATATGGCAATCAATCAAGATATGAAAGGTATTATCCTTGATGGTGCAATAGTATCTACTGAGTTTGTATATTATTGTTTTATTGAACATGCTAGCGATTTAGAAAGGCTAGGCAATGGCTCTACAGTCAAAGGGATAGATTTGCAAACACTGCTCAATATTATAATTAATCTTCCTCCTCTGCCAGAGCAAAACGCAATTGCCGATATTTTATCTACAGCAGACCGTGAAATTGAACTACACGAAAAGCAGCTTGAGGAGCTTAAAAAACAGAAAAAGGCACTGATGCAGCTACTGCTGACAGGAATTGTGAGAGTTAACGTTGAGAAGGTGAATTAATGCCCGACCATGACATATTCGACGAACGCCCTGAGAGTCAGGACAGGGCAATAAAAACATTAGAAAAATTAGGCTATCAATATATACCCCGTTCGCAGGCGGAAGCCTTGCGGGGGCGGCTTTCCACTGTCTTATTCCCCGAGGTTTTGCGTGAGTTTCTGCACCGCCAGTCCTTTATGTACAGAGGCAAGCAAACGCCTTTTTCCGACAGATCAATCGGCAAAGCCATTAACGATATTGACGTGCCTCTTGTTTCCGGGATGATGTCGGCGAGCAAAACAATCTATGACATACTTCTTTCCGGCAACAGCTACGAGGAGGAGTTGTTTGACGGCGGCCGTCAGTCCTTTGATATAAAGTTTATCGACTGGGAGCATCCGGAGAACAACATATGGCAGGTGACAGATGAATTCTCGGTAGAACGCTCGAACGGCAAATATGCGCGGCCGGATATAGTGCTGCTGGTCAACGGTATTCCCCTGGCGGTTATCGAGTGCAAAAAATCCAGCATTGATGTGGAAAAAGGGGTTGCCCAAAATATACGCAACTGGCAGCCCAACTATATCCCCCATTTGTTTAAATTTGCCCAAATCATTATGGCCGTGAATATGAACACCGTTAAATACGGTACTTGCGGCACACCTTCCGAGCACTTTAATATTTGGCGGGAAAAGAACTACAAATGGCAGCAGGAAAAATGCAATAATGTCAGTCCGGACGGTAAAGTCACAGAACAGGATAGGGCTATCGTTTCCATGCTCTCCAGGGAGAGGTTCTTGGAGCTGATTCGTTATTTCATACTATACGACAACAATGTGAAGAAAATCGCCCGCTACCAGCAGTTTTTCGGTATACAGGCAGCTATGAAACGCATAAAAGGCGAAGATGACAAGAATACCAGAAGTGGTGTGATCTGGCATACACAAGGCAGCGGAAAATCTCTCACCATGGTGATGCTGGTTAAAAAGATATTAGCTGATCCAGAAATCAGAGATCCCCGCTTTGTGCTTGTCAGCGACCGGGTCAATCTGGATAAACAGCTGCGGGATAACTTTGCCAAAACCCGGCTTAATCCGTCCCGGGCCAGGACAGGTACGGGTTTGATAGGTTTGTTAAATGACAAAGGCGAAACTATAATTACCACCCTTGTACATAAATTTGACGTGGCGGCGAAAAAAAGGGTCAAGATTAAAGACGACAATATTTTTTTGCTGGTGGACGAAAGTCATCGCACCCATTCGGGCGAACTACATGACTTTATGATTGATGTGCTGCCCAATGCGGTAAAAATAGGTTTTACCGGCACACCGTTGCTTAAGAAGCACAAATTCAACACCTACGCGCAGTTCGGACCGCTTATTGACAGCTACCCTATTATCAGGGCCGTGGAAGATGGTGTCATAGTTCCCCTTGTCTATGAGGGCAGGATTATTCCACAGTATGTGACCAGCGAGAAAATTGACGACTATCTCAAATTCATCATCGCCCCGCTGAACCGTGAGCGGCAAGAAGATATGAAGCGCAAATGGAGCCGGTTTTTACCCCTGGCCCAGACCCGTCAACGTATAGACATGGTGGCTTTTGATATTCATGAGCACTTTATACGTTATGCCAAGCCGAAGGGGTTTAAGGCTATGATCGCGGCCTCCTCCCGCCCCACAGCCATTGACCTGCATAAGTCCATAAAAATACTGGGCGGTGTAAAAACAGCTGTGGTGATATCACCCGAAAGTGTTAAAGAAGATGATAATCTTACCAGCGAAAACAAAGAGAAAATAAAGGCCTTTTTTAAAGAAGAGGTGGAGCCTCTCTTTGGCAGCAACTACGAGGAATATGCCGACTGGGCCAAAAACAGCTTCATTGGCGGAGAAGATGTAGATATGCTTATAGTCAAGGATATGCTTCTAACGGGCTTTGATGCGCCGGTTGCTGCTGTGTTGTATGTAGATAAACCCATGCGGGAACATTCACTGTTGCAGGCCATCGCCCGTGTCAATCGGGTTTATCCTGGTAAAGACTTCGGACTCATCGTGGATTATTGGGGCATTTTTAGCAAGCTTAATACTGCCATGGATATGTATTCGGATGAAAAATCCGGCATGGATGGATATGATCAGGCCGATATTGAAAATGCTATTCATGGCGCCGGTGATCAAAAGCTTAAACTGGAAAAGGCTCATCAGGAATTGTGGTTTATTTTTGAGGGAAAAGATTTTGATCGAAATATTTCAGAGGGCTGGCAAAGCGTATTGGCAGACAATGATTTAAGAAAAAATTTTTATGAAAGGCTTTCAATCTTTTCCCGCTTATTGGATTTGGCCATGGGAAGCTATTCATTGTACAGTGCAATTGGATATGACCAGATTCAGAAATACAAGCAAGATTTGCTTCATTTCCAAAAGCTTCGCGGGGCAGTTTTGCTCCGTTACAATGAAAAAGTGGATTTTAGCAAATATGAAGACGGCATTCGAAGCCTGCTAAATAACTTTGTGCTTTCCGAACCAAGCCAGATTATTGTTGAACCTATTTCTATCCACGATACCGAAGGGATGAAGGAGCAGCTTGAAAAGCTGGATAGCAAAGCCGCCAAAGGGGATGCTATCCGTACCCGTATGGATAGAGAACTGGAAACCTGCCGTTATGATGACCCTTTGCTATATAAAAGGTTTTCCGAGCAGGTCAAAGAAACCCTTGAAGAATACAAGGCATCAAGAAATGATGATGCTTATCTCTTTAAAATGGAGAAGATGGCGGATGATTTTAAAAGAGGCTATACCGGCCATCACTACCCTGCCTGTATAGACAATGACAGTGATGCGAAAGCTTTTTACGGAACGATTCAGAGTATTATTGCTGAAGCGATAAATGATGTGCCGCCGGTAATGGATGAAGCGATGGGGCAACTGGCTATTGAGGTCAAAAAGGCCATTTCCAGCCGCGCAAAGGTGGATTGGCGTCATAATGTAGCTGTGCACAAAGATATGGATCAAGCCCTTGACGACCTGATTTGGGATTTTACCGAAGCATATGAAATAAAACTACCCATTGAGAAAATTGACCTTATGCTAGAAGGACTCAGGAAAACAGCAATTAGCAGGTATTAGGTTGTGAAGGAAAAAAAGTTATGTTTGACAGGGACATTTAGCGATATTGAAGTAATCATTGAGCGCAAAAGTGTTAAAAAAATCAGGCTGAAAGTGTTCCCGGACAATGGCCCGCCCATGCGTGGTTTACCGGCTA
>CBEULQ010000125.1:0-6601 GCA_965543975.1 uncultured Desulfocucumis sp.
ACCCTTGCACATTTGCAAGGGTTATATCATTTCTCATCAATATTCCCATTCAAATTGTCCCACTTCCGGCTGACTTGCCATGGCGTCCTTCATTATTCCGGATATTTCCTCCAGCCGGGCAGGATTTTTAGCTTCACAGCGGGCTACCAGCACGGGCTGGGTGTTTGAGGCGCGTACCAGTCCCCAGCCGTCTCCGAAAAGAACCCTTACTCCATCCACGTCAATTACTTCGTATTTGCCGCGGAAATAATCCTGCAGCCGTTTGACCACATTGAATTTTACGTCGTCAGGGCAGGGCACCCTGGTTTCCGCAGTGGAGTAGTATTTTGGCAGGTCTTTGACACTGGCTGACAGGGGGCGGTCGGAATTGGACAGCATTCTCAAAATTCTGCCGGTGGCATAAAATGCGTCATCGTAGCCGTAATACTCGTCGGCAAAGAACATGTGACCTGACATTTCCCCGGTGAACGGCGCATTTAATTCCTTCATTTTGGCCTTGATTAACGAGTGCCCCGTTTTGTAGAAAACCGGATTTCCACCCAGGCGTTTAACCTCGTCCACCAGTGTCTGGGAGCACTTTACTTCTATAATTGCCGGAGCCCCTGGATGCTTGGAAAGTATTTCCGGCCACATCAATGCCATGTACTGATCGCCCCAGATTACCTCTCCTGTATCATCCACAACCCCTATGCGGTCGGCATCCCCGTCGAAAGCCACTCCCACATCCGCCTTTTCCGACAGCATTGTTTTAATGAGTTCCTGCAAATTTTTCCTTTTTACCGGGTCCGGATGATGATTTGGAAAATCCGGGTCAGGTTCACAGAAAAGGGGCACTACGTCGCAGTTCCAGGATTTCACTATATCCACTGCAAAGTAGGAGGCCGTGCCGTTGCCGCAGTCAATCACAGCTTTAAGTTTTTTCGGACCCAGTGAGATCTTATCCCGGAGCATCTGTTTGTAATCAGGTACCGGATCCCGGGAGGATACTTCGCCGGCTCCGGATTCAAAATCACCGGCTTCTATGAGCCGGCGCAGGGCCTGTATTTCCTCGCCGTGGATAGTTGCGGGTCCCAGTGCTATTTTAAAACCGTTATCCTCCGAAGGGTTATGGCTGCCGGTGATCATAACCCCGGCTTCAATTCCATATTTTACCCTGGCGTAATAGAATATCGGCGTTACCACTGTACCGATATTGATAACATTGCAGCCTGAGGAAAGCAGCCCCTCGGTAATGGCATTGCTGAGCCTGGGGGAACTCAGTCGGTTGTCCATGCCCACCAGAACATCAGTTAGACCTTTTCTTCGTACGGTGGTACCGAAAGCCCTTCCCAGCAGAGTGACGGTTTCGTTTGTCAGGTCACGGTCGGCTACTCCCCGGATGTCATATTCCCTGAATATATTTGCATTAACCTGCATATACTCTCCCCCTGTTAGTTTTGTGTGTAAATACCATTACATTCCTTTTTTGCCAATACACATCTTATACGCCATATTAATCCCTTATCCTTCCATGAGTTGATATTTTTATCTCGCTAACAGCCTGTAAGATCCCGTCCTCGAAGGTCGGGAATCAACAGGCAATTAAGGTTAGGGGACACACCTCTATTTAAGGTCAGGGGACACACCTCTATTTAAGGTCAGGGGACACACCTCTATTTGGAGCATGGCATTCGGGTCAGAGGAATGTCCCCAAACTTATTCGAAACATTAAGGTCAGGGGACACACCTCTCTTTGGAGTATGTTATTAGGGCCGGAGGAATGTCCCCAACGTATGAAAGTTCAGCTAACGAAATCAGAGATTTCGAGCTTCACTTTTAAGTTCGCTCTAAGGGTTCGGACGGGGGATATCCCCTTCCGAACCCAAGGCTTACTTATATAGCTGGGATAGTGCCGGTGCTGATATTAGTCAGATAGTATCTTCCCGGGGGTTTCGGTGGAACAGGTGGCAGTATGACGCGGGAATTCCATGGTGACTCTGGATATTTTTTGGCGGGCAGGATATTTTTATGCATATGCCATTGAGGTAAAAGGGTATCAGCGGCTTGGGGGCGGACTTCCGAGTAATATCAAGCAAAGTTTGTAAATATAAAGGAACAGGCTGTTTCCCGTCGAAAATTAAATCTGAATACAAAAGGTGCAGCTACAATAAAAGGGCGGTGAAGTGCGGAGTGCCGAGGTTGATTGCGGATTTACATGTTCACACCACTGCTTCCGACGGCTCTGATACCCCGGAAACCGTGGTTTTTAAGGCGGCTGCCATAGGCCTGGCGGCCCTAGCCATAGCCGACCACGATACACTGGAAGGAGTCGGTGAGGCCATACATGCCGGAGACAGATACGGTGTTGAGGTGCTGCCGGCCATTGAACTGGGCACCGAGCTTGGAGACAAGGAGATTCACATACTTGGTTACCTGGTGAATACTGATAGCCGGGAACTTCTGGACCGCCTGTCTTTTTTCCGCGATTCCCGTCTGAAAAGAGCGGTGAGTATAGTAGAGAAACTGCAGCGGATGGGTTTTGACCTGAATTATGAAAGGGTGTTGGAGATAGCCGGTTCCGGGTCTGTGGGAAGACCGCATATAGCCAGGGCGCTTTTGGAAGCCGGCGCAGTGGAATCAATGGCGCAAGCCTTTGAAAAATATATAGGCAACGGAAAGCCGGCTTTTGAGCCCAGGTATAAATGTTCCCCCTCCGAGGCCGTGCGTATCATCCGCAAGGCCGGAGGAGTAGCTGTTTTTGCCCACCCTGGAATAGCCGGCTGCGATAAGATCATTCCATCTCTGGCTGAGGAAGGGCTGCAGGGCCTGGAAGTATACCATCCTGGCCACGACCGGGCTGTTAGTTACCATTATGAAAGAATTTGCCGGCAGTACGGATTGTTGGCCACCGGGGGATCGGATTACCACGGAAGCTACCACCGGGAGCATAATAAGCTAGGTGAGGCAACTGTTGACTATGAGGTTGTCCGGGAACTAAAAAAACTGGGAGGCCGTTCCTAAAACTTTTTGCCCGTCATCTGGGAAGTGAGAGGTGAGATGTTAGAAGTGAGATTCTTGTGGGAATTTGCTTTAGCAAATTCCTTCTATTCACACTTCTCACCTCTCATAATTGACAGGCGCAATAGTGTGGCCTTTATTATAGTCAAGGGGGAGTAGAACGTGCGGACTGCGGATCGCGTTGCCGGATTGGGTTCGGCCATATTTAACGAAATGGAAGTGCTGAAACGGAAGGTGGAGGCACGGGGGATTACGGTTATTAATCTGGGGGTGGGGACCCCGGACCGCCCTCCGGCCCCGCATATTATTGAAGCCATGCACAAAGCCCTGGATAATCCCCGGAATTACGTGTATCCTCTGGAGGGTATGCCTGAGCTTTACCATGCACTGGCGGGTTGGTACAACAGGAGGTTCGGAGTGCAGTTGAACCCGGACAGCGAAGTTCTGGTGCTGATGGGTTCCCAGGACGGGCTGGCCCATCTGGCCATGGCATATATTAATCCGGGGGATATCGCCCTGGTGCCGGACCCCGGCTATCCCATATACTCCTGTGGGATAAGGCTGGCCGGAGGGGAGCTATATCCTCTTCCGCTTTTGAAGAAAAACAATTTTTTGCCGGATCTGGAGTCTATTCCGGAGGATATTGCCCGGCGGGCGAAATTGATCTGGCTGAACTATCCCAACAATCCCGTGGCGGCCAACGCCGACCGGAAGTTTTTTGAAAAGGCCGTGGCTTTCGGCAGGAAATATGACATACTTGTCTGTCATGATGTGGCCTACTCCGAACTGGCCTACGACGGCTTCAAACCCATGAGTTTTCTGGAAGTGCCCGGGGCCAAAGAAGTGGGGATAGAGTTTTATTCCCTGTCCAAAACATATAATATGGCTGGCTGCAGGATAGGCTTTGCGGTGGGCAACAGCACGGTGCTGGAGGCTCTGGGAAGGATTAAGTCCAACATAGATTACGGTGTTTTCCGGGTGGTGCAGGAGGCGGGAATCGCTGCGCTGGAAGGACCGCAGGATTGCGTGGAGGAAAATGCCAGGGTCTACCAGAGGAGAAGGGATATAGTGGTGGACGGTCTGGCAGGGCTGGGCTGGGCCATGCCCAAGCCCCAGGCATCCATGTTCGTATGGGCCCCGGTGCCCTTGGGGTATGAATCTTCCTGGAAGTTTTGCCTGGAGATGCTGGATAAGGCCGGTGTTATATTTATCCCGGGAGTAGCCTTCGGGGACAATGGGGAGGGGTATGTCAGGATAGCCCTGGTGCAGGAGGAAGAAGTTTTGAAAGAGGCAGTGGAACGAATCACAAATGCATTTAACTTCAAGGGCAGGTAAACATTAACGACTGCCTGACTGCAATTCGCAAAAGTCTAACTTACGCCCTGAAAGCATATATTATGAACATACACGCGATTTCAGGGGTGGTTGGGTATGAACGAATTTAATGATAGTGCTTACTGGCAGAGAAGAGCCAGGGAACTGGAAGAAAAGGTGGAGCAACTGCGTTTGAGCAGAAGAGTGCTAATGAATTTGATAGAAAAACTGGAAAAAGAAAAGGCCAATCTTACCAGCAGGCTGGAGAAGGAGAACAAGAAACTGCACTGCGCCAATTACCGGTACGCCCGCTGGCTGCTCAGAAAAAACAGTCAAATTGTTGAGTTGGAGATGAAACTTAGGGGTGACATCAAGCAAGATTCTGCAAATTAATAAATTATCCACAACTATATGCACATGTTGGGGATAATGGCTTAATTCAATATTACGACATAAAAATGGATTTATATTAGTATAGTTTTGTTGATCTACAACATGTAGTATAAGGCAACATTTTTTGTATTACTATTGTTATCGAAACACAATATGTCGTAGGCTTTTGTTGAAATAACTGAAGTGTTATTATGTAGTACTGAGGCGATGATGATGAAAATTGCAGTGATTGACGGGCAGGGCGGGGGTATTGGAAAACATATCGTGGAGAAACTGCGCCGGGAGTTGCCTGATAATGTAGAATTCCTTGCCCTGGGTACCAATGCTTTGGCCACATCCGTTATGCTCAAGGCTGGGGCTAACGAAGGTGCCACCGGGGAGGGGGCGGTTGCTTATAATGCCACCAGGGTTGATATAATAACCGGTCCTGTGAGCATTTTATTCCCCCATGGCATGCTTGGGGAACTGACTCCCAGGATGGCGGAGTCACTTGCTTCCAGCCCCGCACGGAAGTTTCTGATACCCCTTAACAGGAGCGGGGTTGAAATGGTGGGACTTAAGTCCGAACCCCTGCCCCACCTGATTGATGAACTGGTCCGGCGAATTAAGGACTACCTGGAAAACCTTAACGGAGTATAATGGAAACCCGCCTGCTATTTTTACAGTAGCAGCGGGTTTTTTATACTGACCGTATAGTCGCTTTTTGCCCGCGGCAGGTTAAATATGAGGAAATGTCTCCTGGAATTATTAATTTACCTTGCGCTTAAACAGGAAGGATTTCCCGCAGTCAATGTTGAATGAGTCAATGTTGATTATAAAAATTAGCTTTAATGAAACAACTAAATTGATCTTATTTCCACAGGTGCCCTTTGAGGCTTAATAGGGGAATCAGGTTAAAAGCCTGAGCGGTCTCCGCCACTGTGAACGGACTTTGTTTTTACCGCGGACTTGTGCGGGAGGAAACGGTCCGCAAAGCCAGGACACCTGCCTGTGGAAGCCGGTAACCTCTACGCGAGTATGGAGGATGGCTTATTTCTGGCAATGGAGAAGACTCCGGTCCGAAAAGGCCGGGGTTTATTTTTTAAAGGAGAATTACGGGTTGAACAGAGGAAAATTTATACTTGTTCTGGGCGGAGCCCGCAGCGGTAAAAGCGAATTCGCTGAAAACCTGGCTTCCGGTTTGGGAACGCCCGTGATATATGTCGCTACCGCTGCGGCAGGAGATGAAGAAATGAGCAGGCGCATTGAGAAACACCGTTTAAGGCGCCCAAGCCAATGGAGAACGGTTGAGGAATCCCTGCGTCTGCCGGAGATTGTGGAAAGGTATGGAGCGGAGCGGGGAGTTCTCTTGATCGACTGCCTGACGGTTTGGCTGACCAATTTATTGCTGGATGATAATATTCCCTTTCCAAGGGCCGGAGATCCGGAAAAGGAAGAATACATCCATGGCCGGGTCGGGGAGCTGTCAGACCGGGCTGCCCACAGCCAGTCCCATGTAATTATAGTGGCCAATGAAGTGGGGTTGGGCATCGTGCCTGCGTACCCGCTGGGCCGGATTTTCCGGGACTTGGCGGGAAGAGCCAATCGCAGCCTGGCCGCAATGGCTGACGAGGTTTACCTGGTGACGGCCGGACTGGCCATGGAGATTAAATCAAAAGCGGTGAACAACCCGGGATAAATTGGGGACATTCCTTCGTGATAAGAGTTAAAATGTCAGGGGTTTAGATGACCCAAGAAGGTGTGTCTCCTGACATAAGTTGGGGACATTCCTTCGTGATAAAGTTAAAATGTCAGGGGTTTAGATAACCTAAGAAGGTGTGTTCCCTGACATAAATTGGGGACATTCCTTCGTGGTAAAGTTAAAATGTCAGGGGGTTTAGATAACCTAAGAAGGTGT
>CBEULQ010000126.1:0-6597 GCA_965543975.1 uncultured Desulfocucumis sp.
TTCCTGGCCGTATTCTCTCTGCAGAGTCCGCCCCATCAACAAATTGAATTTCTGATCTGTGCCTCCCAGCTCCACGTCAGCCTCCAGAGCAACGGAATCGTAACCCTGCATTAATGGATAGAAAAATTCGTGCACACTAATGGGGAGATTTTCTTTATATCTTTTAGCGAAATCCTCCCTCTCCAGCATTCTTGCCACAGTGTATTTGGCAGCCAGCTCAATTACCCGGGCAAAGTTAAGTGGAGCCAGCCACTGGCTGTTAAAAACCAGTTTTGTCTTTCCAGGATCCAATATTTTAAAAATCTGTCTCTCATAGGTACGGGCATTTGCCAGTACCTGTTCCTCGGTCAACTGTTTGCGGGTCTCGGATTTACCGGTGGGATCCCCGATACGGGCGGTAAAATCACCCAGTATTATAATTATTTGATGTCCAAGCTCCTGGAACTGCCGCATTTTCTGTAAAACTACGGTGTGGCCCAGGTGTATGTCCGGTGCGGTGGGATCCAGACCTAATTTTATTGTTAAAGGTTTACCGGTGGCTACAGAACGCTTAAGCTTTTCCACCAGTTCCTCCTCAGGCACAATTTCCACTGCTCCCCGCCGGATTATTTCCATTTGACTTTCCACGCCAACCATTATTGTACCCTCCTTCATAAGCCGGCAATGAATCCAGTACATTATACCAAGGGTGGCAGCGGGTGACAAGAGCGCAGAAAACTGTCATAAAACGCTATGATCGTGGTTTACCTCTCCCTGACGACCGACGCCTGAGTTGCCAGATGTAAGTTTTAGGAGCGGCCTCCTTAAAACTGCGCATCCGGGCTGAATAACCCACCAATATGGCTACTATTGACTTTTTCCGCGTGCCGTTAAATTATTATGTTATAATGTTTATCAATACCTTTTTAAGGGGGACAGAATATTGGCGGCAACACGGAAACGTAAGAAGTTAAGGCCTGGCAGGCTTGTATTGTTTATAATCCTGCTGTTCACTTTTATTTGCGGCGCTGCCGCGCTGGGACTGTTGGCCATTAGCATTAAGGATTTGCCGGCCTGGAGTGAAAGCGGGCTATTGTCTTCAAATACAACCCTTATATATGACAAGGACGGTAAACTGCTAACCAAAGTGGGAATTGAAAACAGGGTTCCCATTTCTTTAAGTGATATCCCGGAGGATGTAAAGGAAGCATTTTTAGCCGCTGAAGACAGGCGTTTTTACCAGCACTATGGGGTTGACTTAAAAGGTATAATGAGAGCCGTCTTTGTGGATTTGACAAAGGGAGGATTACGCCAGGGGGCCAGCACCATTACCCAGCAGTTAATCAGGATGTCCTTCCTGACTCCTGACAAGACACCAAAAAGAAAAATCCAGGAGATGATACTGGCGATCCAGGTGGAACGCCACTATTCAAAAGATGAAATACTGGAAATGTATTTAAATAAAATATATTTCGGGGAAGGAGCATACGGCATTCAATCGGCTGCCCAGACTTACTTTGACAAAGACGTTTCTGATCTCACGGCGGCCGATGCCGCGCTGCTGGCAAGTATTGTACGCGCTCCCAGCATTTATTCCCCGTACAGGGACGAAGAAACCGCCTTAAACAGGCGCAACACTATTTTATCCCAAATGGCTGAGTACGGTTTCATCAGCTCGGAAGAAGCAGTGGCAGCAAAAGCCGAACCAAGTAACATTAAGGAAGGTTCGCCAGCCGGGAGGCAATACCCCTACCCGTACTTTGTAGACTATGTAACAGAGCAGTTGATAGAAAAGTACGGACCGGAGAAAGTATATAAACAGGGATTAAAAGTATATACCACCATTGATCCGGAAATTCAGACCAACGCCGAAAAGGTAATGGCCGACGACCGCAATTTCCCGCCAGCCAGCGGAAATGAAAAGCCCCAGGGGGCGGTTGTTGTACTTGACCCCCGGAATGGAGAGATTAGAGCGCTGGTGGGAGGCAGGCAGCATACAAATAAACTGGGGTGGAACAGGGCTACCAGGGAGCCGGGACGGCAACCTGGATCATCGTTTAAACCCATCATAGACTATGCGCCAGCCATAGAATTAAAAGGCATGGGTCCGGCCACGGTTATAGACGATGCCCCGGTAAAATACGGAAATTACGAGCCTAATAATGACAGCAAGAGCTTTAGGGGGCTGATTACGTTAAGGACGGCCATAACTCACTCAGTGAACGCTGTAGCGGTGAAACTGCTGGTGGATCATGTTACCATACCTGAAGCCATTAAATTTGCCCGGCGGCTGGGGTTCAACATAAACGGCAGTTCTGTGGGAGCCAGCCTGGCCCTGGGTACGGAAGAAGTAACGCCCCTGCAAATGGCAGCAGCCTATGGAGCATTTGCCAACCAGGGCATATATACCGAACCAACGGCCATATTAAAAGTGGAAGAACCTGACGGCACACTGCTGGAAGAACATAATCCCGTACAGAGGCAGGCCATGAAGCCCACTACCGCCTACCTGATCACAGACATGCTGAAATCCGCAGTCCAGTCAGGCACCGGCAGCAGGGCCAGAATCGACCGCCCCGCCGCTGGCAAGACAGGCACCACGGATCAGGGCAAGGATATCTGGTTTGCCGGCTATACCCCTGAATTGGTGGGAGTGATATGGATTGGTTTCGACGGACCTAAACCAATGCCCAGGAGTTACGGCGGTGTTTACCCCGCCCCCATCTGGCGTCAAATTATCGGCAAGGCACTGGAGGGCAAGCCGGTTAAGGACTTTAAAAGGCCCCCGGGGATAGTATCCGCAACGGTGGACAGCAAGTCAGGGCTGCTGCCGGGACCCAATACGCCTCCGGAACATCTGGTTTCAGACCTTTTTGCCAGCGGAACGGTTCCCGCCAAAACGGACGACACCCATGTACTTGTGGAGGTATGCGCCACCAGCGGCCAACTTCCCACCGAGTACTGCCCGGACAGGGTAATCAGGACCATGATAAAACTTCCGTACGTCGTTCCCGATTTTGTGGCTGATTACGGTGAAAGGGTACCTACTGAATTCTGCACCATCCACACTCCCGGCGGCGGCGGGCAGATACTTCCACCGGGAAGCCAGGCCATAGAACCTAACCAGGGAATCCCCTGGAATATTTCAGGCGAACAGGGGACAGACACGGAAAACGCAAACCGCAAAGACAAACGTAAAAATTCCAACGGCAACAACAATTGAAAAAACAAAAAGACCCCGGATTAATCCGCGGGTCTTTTCTTGCTTTGGCGCGATCTTAAAAGACACGGCTGTAAGCGAGATTCTGTTTTTCAAGCAGTCATCTATCTAAGGAAGAATTCTTAAAAGAATTCTTCCTTCCCCCTTTTAAGGGGGTGCCCCTACCCGTGACTAAAAGTCACCTATTTGGGTTGCACGCCGGCGGAGTTTACCCTTGCACTCACCGGTCACCCGGTGACATGGTTTCTGTGGCACTTTACAGCTACTCAAAACTTACATGAGTTCCTTTTGCCGTCGTCAGGTCGCCCTGCCCCGGCTTGCGCCGGGCACCGTTTTACATATTTAAATATGTGCGTGTCTCGACTTTCCTCTGCTCCGCAGTGGAGCAGCAACTGCTCGCCGTACTTTTAAAGCGCAAAGAAAATTATAATACACTGTTTAATAAAATTCAACAGGCAATTATAGGCACATTTAAACGTCCTTAATCATCCCTGGGTTCCGGCCTTAAACTCCTTATCAACAACATCCCCACGCTGACCTAGAACACCAATATTCTTTCCGTTGAACTGAACCTCAACATCACCGGCATTGCCTAGTTTGATCCATATCCTTTCCTGGCCGCGAAAACTTTTACTTTGCCCGGGGGCCACCTCACCTGTAAACTGAGTTTGCCCGTCGACAACCACCTGCATCCAGCTGGGTTTTTCCGTCACGTTAAGGGTAAGGTTAACTCCTTCCACTTCGGGGGAAGGCGCCGGAATATTGGGTTCGCCGGAAAGATTTTCTTTATTCCCCTCTGGGGCCGGTGTCTGTTCCTTATCACCGATGTAGTTTTCCTGCTGCCCTGATGGCCTTTTGTTAACCTGTTCTTTTTCCTGTAATGACGGAATTATAGCAAAAACACCGACGGCAAGTATTATCCCGGCCAGCAACAATCCCAGAGCAAGGCGTTTACCGTTCCCACCCTTTGCAGGTGCCGCTTCAGTTACATCAGGCTCGAGTTCTTCCTCCACCGCATGCTCATTAATATACATAGCTATAATTTCATCAGAATTCAACCCAAGATACCGCGCATAGTTTCTCAAAAAGCCTTTTACATATACCTTTCCCGGAAGGACCCTGTAATCTTCATTTTCCAGAGCCTCAAGGTATTTATGGCGAATTTTGATATCGGCTTCCACATCATTAAGCGAAAGTCCCCTGGCTTCCCTGGCAGCCTTCAGGGCTTTCCCTATTTCCAACCCCAACACCTCCGTTCACCGGGATACCATATTCGGGTAAACCGGTTATAAATTCTGCAATGGCATCCACCGTCCTGTCAATATCACCTGTATCAACTGACAGATGGTAGCTGGAATCCGGTCCACTAGGATACTTGTACAGCGGATCATAATAATCCAACAGCAAAATTTCAACCGCTTCTTCATATTTCTTCTCTGACAGGAGATTAACCAGTTTATGCACCTTTGCGTTCCCCAGATACCTGGTGATGGATTGTACTGCTTCGACAAGAGACTGCTCATTGGCATCGGACCCGGTGACGTATTCCTTTACGGAACGGCGTATTCTGTCCTGGAGTGAGGCATAGAGAAGTATATTATAACCCTTTTTCATTGAATTCATGACCGATTGAGGCACCAGCAGCCTGCCCAGTCTTTTGCTTTCACATTCCACCACAAAAATGCCCTGTTTTGCCGCGGCCATCAAATCCTGAACGATCATGCTCTCAAATTTTTTCTGGGAAGGGGAGGAGGGCAAGCCTATTTTGCCAAACACGGAACCCCTGTGACAAGCCAGGCCTTCCAGATCAAGGACCGGAAACCCCCTGGTTTCAAGGCCTTTTAGCACTTCAGTTTTGCCCACACCTGTAAGACCGTGAATCACCACGGCTCTTTGGGGCAAATCCCTGTCCAGATAGCTATTAATATATCTTCTATAGGATTTGTACCCCCCCATGACCCGGTATACGTTGAAACCCATCAAATCCAGCATGTATGTTGCAAACTGGCTGCGAAGCCCTCCCCGCCAGCAAAACAACACAAGGTTTCTGGCATTTGATGCTTTCTGCTCGTATTCCTGCAGCATCGCAGGCAATCTTGGGGAAATCAGATTCAATCCCAGCCGCCTGGCCTTGACGGGGTTTTCTCTTTTATATAGAGTCCCCACCATAGCCCTTTCTTCATTGTTTAAAAGAGGTATGTTAATAGCTCCGGGGACTGTGTCTTCATGGTATTCATCCTCGGAGCGGACATCCACCAGAGTGGCCTCCGGTATGTTAAAAATATCTTCAATTTTTATGTCTTTAACCAATATGTCCACAACTCCAAACAACGGGTAAACCAATCAACCCCGCCAAACGGGAAAATACCGTCTCCGGGGTTATATAAGTGAGTCTTGGGTTCGGAAGGGGTTATTCCCCTACCGAATCCTTAGAACGAACTTAGTTCGAGCTTTACAGCCTGTTTATCCCCGACCTTCGAGGACGGGTCTTACAGGCTGTTAGCGAGATAAAGCTCGTGAATTCAGTATTTATCCGATAGCTAACCGCCGCTAATACTCCCGCTTCTTATAAGGAAAGGGGACACACCTGCTGAAGCTTGGGTATTTCTCTGTGGACAGGAATGACCCCAACTTATGGAGATAAGCGGCGCTAAGCTCCTGGATAACATCTTCTAAGATTCAGATGGGGTTACAACCCCACCTGAATCAAGAATTTGTTTATAACACATTAATCTTAGCATATCCTTAATGATAATACAAAAGTCCCGCCGGGGTTTAGTAAAATATTATAGTTTTTAGGCATTGTCTGCAATTGTCCTTCGACATAAAAAACAAAATTCCTTTAGTTGCCTGAAATATTTTTATTACCCACCTTATTAAAGGTCTGCTCGTACTGCTCCATGGTCATCAGAACAGCCCTGGGCTTGCTGCCCTCAAATGAGCCCACAATACCTTTCTTTTCCATAATGTCTATAAGCCTGGCGGCCCTGGCGTAACCTATATGCAGGCGGCGCTGCAGCATTGATATTGAGGCGTGACCGGTTTCGATAAAAATCTCCACCGCCCGGGGAAGCAGTTCATCCTCAGGCTCATAGGCCGCCGGTGATTCCGCCTCTCCCCCGGTAAGGCTCTCGTGATAAACCGGAACAGCCTGCTTTTTCCAAAATGATACGAGCTGTTCAACTTCCCTGTCGGACAGATACGCCCCTTGAATTCTTACAGGCTTGGCAGCGCCTACGGGGAAGAAAAGCATGTCACCCTTACCCAACAACTTCTCCGCTCCACCCATATCCAATATAGTCCGGGAATCAATCTGGGAGGATACTGCAAATGAAATCCTTGAGGGTATATTGGCTTTTATCAACCCCGTAATAACGTCCACAGAAGGACGCTGGGTG
>CBEULQ010000127.1:0-6596 GCA_965543975.1 uncultured Desulfocucumis sp.
TTATACAATATACAATTCAATTTTATTTTATTATTCTCTATTTACGCTGTCAATGTTATTTAAGCCAAAAAAGCCTACTTCCTTCAAGTCGCCGGTTAAATAAATCAAAAAAAGTTCAAATAAGTGCTGCATTATCAAAAATACATATAAGTGAGTTATACGCCTGTTGATCCCCGACCTTCAAGGACGGGGTCTTACAGGCTGTTAGCGAAATAAACGAGTCTTCAGCCAAAGTCAAGGAAATATCTTCAGTATGTTACATTTTGAAGCTCAGCCATTTCCCGTTCCCTCTGTTTTCTTGCCTTGCGCCGTTTACCCCATTCCACAAAACGTACAATGCCGGCGCTAAATTCATAAAGAATATACATCGGCGCGGCCATCATCAGAGGAGTAAGCATATCGGGGGAAGGAATCAGGACCGCACCGGTGACCACTGATAAAAAAACTGCCATTTTCCGTTTTTTTGCCAGAAATTCGTAGCTCAATAGATCCAGTTTGGCCAGAAAATAGACAGCCAGAGGTAGTTCAAAAATAATCCCGAAAGGCAGCAGGAACATGATGGTAAACGAGATATATTTTCCTATGGTCAGCATAGGAATCAGTTCGGTACCGCCGAACCGCAGCAATAATTTTACGCCCAGGTGAAACACAGCGTAAAAGCCGAACAGCACGCCGCCGATAAAGAAAAAATAGGAAACAATGACAAAAATGGTTAAATAAATCCTTTCCATTTTGCGCAGGGCGGGAATGATAAACCTCCAGAACTGCCAGAGAATCACCGGCAAAGCGGTGAGGAAACCAAGGAAAAAAGAAACTTTGATTTTGGTCATCAGGGCTTCGGCAACACCGATGTAGATAACCTTGTTGCCGGTGCTCAAAACCGGTTCCAACAGTATCTGTAATATTCGATCGCTCACTACCCAACAGGCAATAGCCATGATGAACGTACTGATAATAGAAATTAACAGGACCCGGCGCAGTTCTTCCAGGTGCTCCAGCACGGTCATTTCTTCGTTCCGGTCAGCCACCTGCTACCCCCCTTTGGATAGGACTTTTGTTGATTATTACTGAAAGCGCTTCTTCCTCCGGTTATATCCCTCTTCCAGGGTTAACGCGTCCAAATCAACGGTAGCAATATCCTCACAAAACAGGTCGACTTCCCCGCATTTACGCTCGTCAACTGTTTTTAAGTAACTTCTGCACTGCTCGCACAAATAGACTCGATACTGCTCCAGAACGCCTGCGGTGAAAAAGGAAAGATTGGTAGGGTCCTGATTGCCGCAAAATGGACAACCAATTCTGTAGTAAAGCCATTCGGTTTCACAAAGGCCGCAGTACAGCTTTCTTTGACCATTTTCTCCGATCAGTTTGGCCATCACCGGATTCTCACCGCAAACAGGGCAATAGCCATAAAACCAATCAACGGGTTTAAAATGGTGAATGATATTTTTACTGAAAAGAGTGAGAAATGCTTTTAACGTTGCTTGCATCAAAAAATTTAAAACTTCAATAGAAAGCCCTAATTTTTCCGACCATTGGGTTCTCTGCACTCTCTGTATCGCAGACTTCAACAACTCGATCCGATCTTTTTCAGAGAGATTTTCGATGATGTTAATCAAAGATTCGGAAATCATTTGTGAACCGGGCTGCCATTTCAGGCAAGCCCGAGCCACTTCCATAAATTGCTCATGGAATAATTCCGGGTTAATTAAAGGAGAGGCGATACTTAGAACAGGATGACCTTTATGCCACTGCTCAATTTGTTTCGGTGTTAACGGCACCGGGCAATTCAGGGAGGTAAAACGTTCCTCCGAATCCAAAACTTCAAGATGAAAATGAGCTAAATTACTTTTATTCATTTATTTAACCTCTGAGTTTAATTAATGAGATTAATAGTGTTGCATTAAATTCGTCTTGTAAAAATTAAGCCTGTTTTAAGCCAAATTTAAGGATTGAAATTATGGCGTTTGGTTTATGCAACATTTTTGTAATTAGAATCTTGATGATCCGGGTGGTGCTCCAAAATACTAAAGTTTTCCACTAAGAACATATAGGCCAGCACCCCGATGGCTACCAGGCCGATACTTACTACCCATTCCATCAACGATGGGAAATAGTATCCTCCCAGGGATTTTACCATACCGGTAAACACTACGTTCATCCGGTTCAGGATCACCCCGAAGACGGTAAGTGCTCCAAAGGCAATCAGACCTTTTCTGGTGGAACTAAAGCTGCTGAAACAGATGATGATCGGAATAATTACCCCGGCGACAATTTCCAGTAGGAACATATTTCCTTCCAATGTACCGGAGAATACCCATCTGAGTGCGTCGCGGTAGATCAGGTCGCCGATTTTCAGGGCCAGGTAGATGATCATAACCGTCCCGGATATTTTTATCAGGCCCCGCATTACGGAAATAGGTATTTCGTGGTTATATGCCTTTCCGGCCAGAGACGTTTCCACACTGATCATGGCCGGCCCCACAAAGAAGGAAGACATCAGGAAGAACGGGGGCAGCAGCATGGACCACCACAGCGGGTGGAGTTTGCCCACTTCAATGACATACAGCCCGCCCAGGGAGGACTGGTGTAATGTCGGCAGCACCACACCGATAATCAGCAGGACCGGCATTATCTTTTTAATTTTGCAATGCCATTTCTTCATCACCTTTTCCGTTGCGATTTCACTGAATTCAAGTACCTGAATGGTGGTATACAGGGAAACACACCAGAACACTTCAAACAGCACGCTGTGATAACCCCAGGACACAAAGGGACGCCAGAAGTTGAACCACTGGCCGATATCTAGGAACAGTCCGCCCATGACCAGCAGGTAACCAAGTAAAGATGTAAGCATGGCGCTGCGGGCAATAGGTTGAAACTGATTCCTGTGCAGTATGTGGACAATCAAAGCAGTGCTGTAACCGCCCCCGGCCAAAGCCACGCCGGTAAGCACGTCAAAGCCGATCCATAGACCCCAGGGCCACTGATCGTTCAAGTTAGTGGCGTTTCCCAACCCAAAAGCCAGCCTGTAGCCTACAACAATCAGGCAAATCGCAGCAATCCCGATTAATACTTTTCTCACCGGCGTCATTTTAAAGGTCCATTTTCTTTTCGCCATCATAGTATACCTCCTCCAGTAACTAGGAGTTAATTTAAACACAGTATCTACAAACCAGGTTTCTTATCATGCTGTTCCTTGGAAATTTCATTCCTGCGTTTGGTGTACATGAACATTCCGGTTAAAAGCGTACCCCAGCTAAGGGCCACCATCGGGGTCAGCTTCATGAAGCTATCGGTGTATTCAGGAAGCGGCCTGGTGGTGACATCGGTCCGGAAACCGAAGGTTTCGAAAGGCACATCAGAAATATATAGCCAGGCAGTGCCGCCGACTTCCTTTTCGCCGAATACGTGTTTTACATATTTTAAATCGCTGTTGATTTTTACCCAGGCCTGCGCCAGCAGTTCATCCCGCTCACCATACTGCAGGCAACCCGTGGGGCAGGTGGAAACGCAGGCCGGTTTCATACCGTTGCCCAGACGATCGTATTTACCATCGGGATCAAAGCAAAACTGACATTTGGCAATCAATGGGAAGGTTTTATCCCACTCATATTTGGGCACTGCAAAGGGGCAGGCCAGCATGCAGTAACGGCAGCCTACACACAGGTGTGGGTAGTAAACCACCGGACCTTCAGGGCTTTTTCGCAGGGCTTTGGCAAAACAGGCTGAAACACAGGCAGGCTCCAGGCAGTGGAAACACTGGCGCTTAGCGAAACGGTACTTCACTTCGTCACCGTTTTCCACAGTCCTGAATCGAACATGGGTCCAGGTGTCGCCGGAGGCGTCGGCAGGATTGCCCAGGTCGTTGTTGAAAGATGGTTTGCTTGCCGGCAAGTCATTCCACTGTTTGCAAGCTACCTGGCAGCCTTTGCAACCCATGCATTTAGTTATGTCAACCAATACGGCTTTCGACAAAATTAATACCCCCCAATTGGTTAATCCGATTTTAGGCTTTGCGTACATTACAGAGGAAGGCCTTGTATTCAGGTATGTGGGTGTTTGGATCACCGACGCTGGGGGTCAGGTCGTTTGCCGTTGCTCCCGGGGCCAGACCCTGGTAGCCCCAGTGCCAGGGCATACCCACCATTTCAACGGCCTTTCCGTCAATATTCAACGCTTTCATTAACGGCTGAACAGAGGCTTTAAGTTTAACCTTATCGCGTGCTGTTTCTACCCAGATCTCATCTCCGCCATTTACACCGATGCTTTTAGCCAGTTGGGGCGAGATCATGGCGAAGACTTCCGGCGCAGCTTCCACCAGCCATGGGCAGTTACGGGTGACGGCGCCGCTCTGGTAATGCTCAATTACACGGTAGGTGGTCATTACATGGGGAAATCGCTTGCTGCCCATTTCAGCCACAGTGGCAAAGTCGCCTGAGAACCGGGAAGCCATGGGTGCGTTCTGCTGCCTGGACATGATATTTTTGACCGGGCTTTCAACGGGCTCGTAGTGCTCGGGCAGTGGACCGTCCATCAGGCCCGGCGCAAACAGTCTCCCCTGTCCCTCGGGATTCATGATATAAGGATTATTGGCCGTTTTTTCCGGCGATACGGGCTCGCCGGTCTTGGGATCTTTCGCGCTGAAGTCCGGCACGTCGTTGGTGATCCACTTGCTGCCGTCCCAGGCCACCAGCACGGCTTTTTCATTCCACGGCCTGCCGCCGGGATCGCAGGAACAACGGTTATAGACAATGCGCCGGTTTAACGGCCAGGCAAAAGACCACTGCGGGTACAGACCCAAGCCCGTCTTATCGGTCTTTATGCGGCGCTTGGCAGCAGGCAGCCCGGCATCCTTGTCCTCCGCCCAGTATCCTGCGTAAATCCATAAACCGCAGGCCGTGCTGCCGTCGTCGGCCAGCTTGGCAAAGCTGGGAATGGGAGCTGATTTGCCCACCTCGTAACCGTTTATTTCCAGGGCCACCTGATCCAGATTAGGCTCTTCTTCACCCGGTTTGTCATAATTCCAAACCAGGTTCATGATGGGATCGGTAAATTTGCCGCCGCTTTGATATTCCTGGCGGATGGCTTTAAACAGGCGGTCCACGATCCACAGGTCGCTCTTGGCTCCACCGGGGGGATCAACAGCCTTCCAGCGAAATTGGATCCAGCGCCCGCTGTTGGATACCGTGCCCTCCTTTTCATAGGAGAAACCAGCGGGTAAAAAGAAAACTTCAGTATTTACGGCTTTGGGGTCCACGCCGGGACGCTTCCAAAAGGCGGATGTTTCGGTTTCAAACAGGTCAACCGCCACCAGCCAATCCAGGTTTTCCATCGCCTTTCTTTCCTTGGAGGCGCTTGGCCCTCCCACGGCCGGATTCTGGCCCCAGGCAAACATACCCTTAATTTTGCCGGCGGCCATCATTTCAAAAAGCCCCATATGGGAGCGATTTTTGCCGTCATGCTTGGGCAGCCAGTGATAACAAAAGTCGTTATCCCGGGTGGCTACATCGCCGTACCAGGCCTTCAACATGCTGATCAGGAATTTGGGTTTGTTGGACCAGTAACCGGTCCTGGGGGTTTCCTTTTCAATGTAATCTTTTAATGTACCATGTTGGGAAGCATAGGGAACACTGATATATCCGGGCAGGATATGATTTAGCATGGCCATGTCCGTGGAACCCTGAACGTTGGATTCTCCCCTCTGGGCGTTGACACCGCCGCCGGCGATACCGATATTGCCCAGCAGCAGCTGGAGCATGGCGGTGGTCCGCACGTTCTGGGTGCCGTAGGTGTGCTGGGTAATGCCCATGGCGTAGATTAAATTACCGGCTTTATTGGGTTTGCCGGTGGAGCCGTACAATTGACATACTTTCTTGAAGGTATCTTCGGATGTGCCGGTGATGCGGCAGACGGTTTTGATATCGTAACGGCTGACATGCTTTTTCAAAATCTGGAATACGCAGTTCGGATCCTGCAAGGTCAGGTCCTTTTTGATGACATCCCCATCTTTTTGATACTGCCAGCTCTTGTTATCGTAACTGAACTTACCGTCTTTTCCCGTGGCGCCGCTGAAAAGGCCGTCTTCAAAGCCAAAGGACGGGTCGATCAGATAACTGGCGTTTGTATAGTTAAGTACGTAGTCTTTAAAATACAGGTTGTTTTCAATAACATAATTTATAATGCCGTAGACGAAAGCAATGTCGGTGCCGGGACGCAGCCGGACATGAATGTCCGACAGCGCGGCGGTCTTCGTAACCCTGGGGTCAGCAACAATTACCCTGGCCCCTTTCTCAAACCTTGCCCTGGCAATCCAGCGCATAACCTGAGGATGGTTTTCCGCCGGGTTGGCTCCTATAATCAGAAACACGTCCGTATTTTTATAATCAACGAAGTGATTGGTCATAACGCCCCTGCCGAAAGAGTTGGCCAGACCGGCCACTGTGGAAGAGTGTCAGAGGCGGGCGTGGTGCTCAATGTTTACCAGACCTGCGGCACGCATCATTTTTTGCAGTATGTAATTCTCCTCGTTATCCAGTGAGGCGCTGCCAAAATGGCTGATTGCCAAGGTGCGGTTTACTGTTACACCGTTGTTA
>CBEULQ010000128.1:0-6562 GCA_965543975.1 uncultured Desulfocucumis sp.
GGAAAATTTTGTTATGAAGTATTTCATGGCAGGAAGGTTCCCTGTAAGGAGTGCCTTACGTTTCGGGTATTTACAACTAATCAACCACAAAAATGGGAAAAATTCAGGGAGACGGACGGGAGGACCTTCGAGGTCTATGACTACCCCTTCTGGGATATTGACGGGGCACCCCTGGTACTGGAACTGAGCATAAATATAACCGAGCGAAAGCAGGCGGAGAAGGCGCTGCAGGATAGCGAATCCAGGCTGCGGCGCATTACGGACAATATGTTGGATTTAATCAGCCAGACCGACGCCGGGGGCAAAATCCAGTATGTAAGCCCGTCACACAGGACTGTGCTGGGATACGAGCCGGAGTTCCTGCAGGGAAAATCCATTTCTGATTTTTTACATCCGGATGATCTGAAAAGGATTGTTGAGGAGTTTTATTGTTTTATGCAAACCTCTTCGCCGGGAAAGGCCGAATACCGCTACAGGCATGCGGATGGCCGGTACCTTTGGCTGGAAACCATAGGGAACCTATTATTCAATGATAGCGGGTCAGTTATCGGGGCAATATTTAGCAGCCGGGATATTTCCCGGCGCAAACAAGCGGAGGAAGAAGCCGTTCTCCAGAAGGCCTACTTTCAGCAGCTTTTTGAAAGCTCACCGGAAGCCATTGCCATTCTGAGCAACGACGACAGGATAATCAACACCAATAAAGGATTTAAAAACCTTTTTAATTATTACATTGAGGAAATAAAAGGCAAATTATTAAATGATGTTATAGTTCCAGAGGGACATGACAGGGAGGCTACCTTCCTTTCTGAAACCATATATAGCGGACAGGTTATACACCGGGAGACCGTGAGAAAGAAAAAGGACGGAACCCTTGTGGACGTGTCCATACTGGGCTATCCTATCGTGGTAGACGGCAAAAAAGTGGGAATTTACGCTATTTACAGCGATATAACCGAACGCAAGCAGGCAGTGGAGAAGCTTACATATTACAGCATGCACGACCAGCTTACCGGCTTGTGCAATCGTACTTTCTTTGAACAGGAGATGCGAGCACTGGAGGTTGACGCTAAAGAGCCTTTTGGTATAATCGTCTGTGATGTGGACGGGCTTAAACTTATCAACGACACCATGGGGCACGATGCCGGGGATACTTTGCTAAAAGCAGCGGCGATGGTTGTCAAACAGTGTTTTCGACAGGACGATACGGTTGCCCGCATCGGTGGTGATGAATTTGCCGTACTGCTTCCCAAAAGCGGCAAGGCAGCAGTGGAAAAATCCGTCCTCAGGATCAGGTCGGGGGTAATGCGCTATAATGAAAGCAATCCGGAATTCCCCTTAAGTATTTCCGTGGGCTTTGCCGCAGCCGCATGCCCGGCGGCGAATCCAGGGGATATTTTTAAAGAAGCCGACAACAACATGTACCGTGAAAAACTGCATCGCAGCCAGAGTGCCCGCAGCGCCATTGTAAAGACCCTGATGAAAGCGCTGGAAGCAAGAGATTTTATCACCGAGGGCCACGCTGACCGGCTTCAGGACCTGGTGGCTGGACTGGCTGCTGCGCTAGGGCTATCCGAACGCAGAATAACTGATTTAAAGCTTCTGGCCAAGTTTCATGACATCGGCAAGGTGGGGGTGCCTGACCGTATACTCTTTAAACGGGGCACCCTGACCAGTGAAGAATTTGCGGAAATGCGTTTGCACTGTGAAATTGGTCACCGCATAGCACGGTCCGCGCCGGATCTTACGCCCATAGCAGATTGGATTCTAAAACATCATGAATGGTGGAACGGCAAGGGTTATCCCCTTGGCCTCGTAGGAGAAGACATACCCCTGGAGTGTCGGATTCTGGCCATTGCCGACGCCTATGACGCCATGACCAGCGACCGCCCCTACCGTAAGGCCATGCCTTCCGGGGAAGCCCTGGCGGTAATACAAAGATGTTCCGGAACCCAGTTTGATCCGTCTCTGGTTAAAGTTTTCGAAAAAAATTTTAAAATCTTAGAGGAAAAAAAAGGTATTAGTGAAAAGGAAGAAAAAAATATATAAAGTACTTTTAAAATGGGGAGGGGTTATTATGAAGGGCAAATTATATTTTGTTTTGTGCGTAGTAATTCTGGCTATGCTGCTGTCGGCGCTGCCCGCAGCTGCCGCCGGCCTGAGCCTGAGCGTCAACGGCGCCCCGGCGAAGACGGTTAAACTGGAATTAAAAAGTGGCGTTGCTATGATACCTGTTGATGACTATGCCCGTCTTGCCGGGGCGGATATTAAATATCCGGGGGCAGAAAAACTGACCATCGAGGAAGACGGAAAATGCCTGGAGATGGCTATAGGCCAGACGGTTGCCCAACTGGGGGGTGAAACATTAACCGCGCCCAGGGCTCCGGAGAAGTCCGGCGACCATGTAATGATACCGCTTCGTTTTGTGGCCGGAATATTTGGCTACGATGTCAGTTGGGACGGCCAGCAGTGGATTATTTCCCTCACCCGCCGGGAAACTAAAGACAATATGTCTCCGGAAGAATTGTTGGCCAAATCGGCTAAAGTATGCCAGGAATTCAATACATACACAATGGAAGGCGATATGAATATCAAAATGGAAGCATACGCCGACGGTAAGAAGAACGAGGAAATGCCCGGCGGTTTTACCAGCAGTATATACGGCCAGTATCAAAACGATCCGTTCGCCGTATATGCGAAACAAACAATAAAAGCGGAAGCGCCGGATTTCCCCCAGGGAGACACCGTTGTGGAAACTTATATGACGACGGAAAACATGTATATCAAAATGCCCGGGCAGGAATGGAATGAGCTGGACATGCCCTTTTCTCCGGAATTCTGGAAGCAGCAGCAAGATATACAGTCGGATCCCATAAAGGTAGTTGCCCAGATGAAGGAATTCGGCATTATAGTGAATTTCGGCAACAATGAGAAAATCAACAACCAGGAGTATTACGTGGTCAACGCCACCATGGACACGGAAAAATTCAAACAGGGATACCAGAAGATAATGGCGCAGGTAGTGCAAAACGTGCCCGGGGAAACAAAAGGGGAGGTTTCAGAGCAGGAAATGCAGGAGTTCATGCAAAATCTATTCAACAAAATGAAATTTGATTGTTACTATACTTCTTATATCAATAAGGATACACTGATCTGCGATATAGCAAAATTTGATATGAAAATGGATTATGAATTCGAATTCCCCGGATTGGAAGCGGACAAAGGTGATTCCGCCAAGCCCGCTGCCCGGAATATAAAGATGACGGTTATCAGCCGGGGTGACTTTAACATCAAGGACTGTGGAAAGCCCTTTGCGGCCCCCGACGTAAGCAATACGGTGCAGGCCAACTAATCAGCAAATAGACGAGGCTGTTGCCGGGATTTACAGGCGACAGCCTTTTTTTAGCAAATAACACACTTAAAAACTTTTTAATAGCAGAAAGAAATAATTTAATAAATGTTGGGAACATTCCTTTGTGATTTTGTATAGAGAAGTAAGGAATTTAGTTAGCATAAGAAGGCTGCACCAATACCTGTAGGAGGGGTAAAAGTGAAAAGAAAGCGCGTTTTCATATCCGGGCGGGTGCAGGGTGTCTATTTTAGGGTTTTTACCAGGGATGCTGCCGCCGGTTTCGGGTTGAAGGGCTGGGTGAGAAATCTGCCGGATGGCCGGGTGGAGGCGGTGTTTGAGGGTGATGAACAATCGGTTGAAAGAATGCTTAAATGGTGCTGGGAAGGTTCCCCTTCATCCAGGGTGGATAAAGTCGAAATAATTGACGAGCATTACCGGGGTGAATTCGCCGATTTTATCATAAAGGGCTGATATTAATGCATATGCCTTATTTTTCATTGCCTCCCGGATATTAGTTGGATATAATCAAAAATAACTTTATCTCGCTAACAGCCTGTATGACCCGTCTTCGAAGATCAGGGACCAACAGGCTGTAAAGCTCGAACTAAGTTCGCTTTTAAGGTCAGGGGACACACCTCTATTGAGAGCATAACTTTGGGGTGAGGAATGTCCCCAACGCATGTTCGGTAGGGGAATAACCCCTTCCGAACCCAAGGCTCACTTATATATCAACGGGGGTTTTATGAGAGGTAAAAGGGTCTGGCGGGTAAAACAGGAATATCCCGCACTGATTAAAATTTTTCAGCATGAGCTTGGCGTTTCATCTGTTCTTGCCCGTTTACTGGTTAACCGGGGAATATACACGGTGGATGACGCCCGGTATTTTCTAGAGGCGGATACCGGGAGGATGTTTAATCCCTACCTCATGGCGGACATGGATAAAGCGGTCCGGAGAATAACCGGGGCCATCGAATCCGGTGAGAAAATACTGGTTTACGGAGATTATGATGCCGACGGCACCACGGGTACCGCTCTACTGGTGAAGGTGCTGCGGCGGCTGGGCGGAGAGGCGGGTTACTTTATTCCCCACCGTTTGGACGACGGCTACGGTCTGCACCTGGACGCGATTAAAAATGCCCGGGAACAGGGATATTCACTGCTGGTAACGGTGGATTGCGGAATCAGCGGCTTTGCAGAGGTAGAAGCTGCAGTGACAGCAGGAGGGCTTGACATAGTTATAACCGATCACCACGAGGTCCCTGAACGTATTCCGCCTGCGGCGGCGGTGGTTAATCCCAAGCGGCCGGACTGTCCTTATCCCTTTAAAGAATTGGCCGGGGTTGGGGTTGCCCTGAAGCTTGCCCAGGCCTTGCTAACTGAATCCGGCAATGGAGAGGATGCGTGGCTTGAATACCTGGACCTGGCCTGTCTGGGAACAATTTCAGATATAGTACCCCTTCAGGGAGAGAATAGAATACTGGTTAAACATGGTCTTCCCAGACTGGCCAATACTTCCGGCGCCGGATTACAGGCGCTTATTTCCCTGGCCGGGTTAAAGCCGGAACGGCTGGGGGCCAGGGATGTGGCATTTGCGCTGTCCCCACGCCTAAATGCTGCGGGAAGAGTGGGTGACGCTTCCGCAGCGGTGGAGTTGCTCCTGTGCGACGACCAGGTCACAGCCATGGAGATGGCTGCTGAGTTGAACCGGGGCAACCAGGAACGACAGCAAATTGAAAGTCTTGTGCTGGCCGAAGCCCATGGAATGCTGGACGCATCGCCGGAGTTGGCCTCTGACAGGGTAATCGTGCTGGGATCCCGGGGCTGGCACCCGGGGGTAATCGGCATAGTAGCCTCCCGGCTGGTTGATAAATATTACCGACCTGTTCTTATGGTGGCTATGGACGGAGATGGAGGACCGGGAAAGGGGTCCGGTCGGAGCATTCCGGGGTTTCACCTGTATGAAGCCCTTTTCAACTGCAGGGATTGCCTTTTGGAGTTCGGCGGGCATGCCCAGGCTGCCGGATTTTCCGTCAACCCGGATAGACTGGAAGATTTGCGCAGGGCAATTAATGATTATGCAGCCAGGCAGGTATCCGATGAAATATATACACCGGGATTGGAGTTGGACGCCACAGTTTCCCTGCAGGAGGTTTCCCACCATATGGTGGAGGAATTGGAAATAATGGCGCCCTTTGGCCACTGCAACCCCGGGCCGTTGCTGGCCTGCCGGGAAGCGCGGCTGATATCCTGCCGGGAAGTGGGGCGAAACGCCAGGCATCTTAAGTTAATGGTAGGGGAAAAGGATGTGGTTTTGGACGGAATTGCCTTCAACATGGCCCCCTGCGCCTCTGATATATCTGCTGCTGCGATCGTGGATATGGCTTTTGTACCTTCCATGAATTACTGGAACGGAAGGAAGTCCGTCCAGTTGGAAGTGTTGGACATAAAACCGTCAAAAAACGGTTTTATAAATGGCGTTGTTGATAGTAACGCTAATCATTGCAATGTCAGTGACTGTCTTGAAAATTTAGGTTGTGCAGCCTTTTTGCCTGAATATGTTTCCGGTTATCTGGGATCAATTAACTCCATGGCAGATATTATTACTTTACCTGAAGGTGATTTTGATAGTAAAATATTAAGCTCAAGCTCACCCGATAAATCCGCAGAAGAAATCTCTCCTATTATTAAAAACAAATGGTACATACCTCACCGGCCGGCCTTTATTAAAATGATGGCCTTCCAGCCGGGTAGAACGCTGGTGGTGGCATGTTCACCCAGTCGAACAGTGGAAGTGGCTTGTTACCTTCTTTTTTCCGGGATTTCTGCAGCTTTTCTGCATCAGGGGCTAAGCCGGGAGAGTAGGGAGCATTTGACGGCGAAGTTTGTTTCCAGGGAAATAACCGTGCTGGTGGCAACTCCCGGAATGCTTCCCGGATTAAGGGAGGCGAAATCCCACCGGGTGGTGTTATGTGATCCCCCTTTTTGCCGGGAGGAACTGCAAACTATAGAAGAGTATGCCGGAGGAGCTGATATTTACGCGGCATACAGCGGTTCAGGCCTGGCAGAATGCAGGGAAATTATTGAAGCAAGCTTTCCTGCAAGGGAAAGTCTGGGGATGATCTACAATTATCTTCGCAGGGAATGCCAAGGCAGACTCCTGGATCCTGTAAAAGCGGCGGCGAAGTTGCGAGCCGGCGGGCTGGCCAGGAGTCT
>CBEULQ010000129.1:0-6554 GCA_965543975.1 uncultured Desulfocucumis sp.
CCCTGGTTTTACATCTGAGTTTGATATCGAGTGCCTTTGGGATTGAAGATGTTGCAGCAAGCTCGTTCTGATGTCCCCCACCTTCATATCACCACTGGATCTTACTTCGATGCCGTCAGCGTGACACTCATGGTTTTCGTTATAGTAACACTCTTTACACATGCTTTTCATTAGCCTTTGAGATATTAATGCCTCCTCGGTGAAAACAAGCCTCACTGCTTAACAACTTCCGTATTGGTTCTCCAAAGAGTATATGTAATGATTACTCCAAGCAACAGATGGGTGATGAGATTTACTATAAAACTACTTGCACCCATGGCCCATGTGGGAGTAATTGTCCCGCTGATTACAAAAACTATATTCATGGCTAACCACAGAACTACACCTAATATCAATCCCGGGGTAATGTATTCCCTTGAATATTTTTCGGGTAATAGTTTAGCGACAAGCCAGCCTACCGCACCGGTAATTAAAAGGCCGATAATCCATCCTGCAACATAGTTTCTTCCTAGAAACCGTGACATGATACCTATCGAGTTTACATTTGAAATGTTAATGGCAAATGTTAACTGATCCAGTATCAACATGGCCAATCCCCCGATTACACCGCCCACAAAACCTGCTAGGTCCCTTTGCACCGCAAATTTACCTCCTTGTAATTTAATTGTTGATTTAAGAGTCATTCCTTATTCAGTTTTTCCGGTATTCCAGGAAAATATAAGGGAATTGTAATTTTTTAAACCCCAAATGGATTGTACAGAAGATAATGGAACAGTACTCACGCGAATATACGGGGATATCAGGAGAAAAACTAAAAAACGGACGGTGATGACATGAAATATGACGTTATTGTGGTTGGAGCCGGTCCGGCCGGCAGCATGGCAGCTTACAACCTAGCTACGGCAGGGAGAAAAGTGCTTGTATTGGATAAGGATGTGTTTCCACGGTATAAGCCATGCGCCGGCGCTGTGTCACAAAAAGCTCTTCCGCTACTTGATTTTGACTGGCAAGAAGCTGTAGAATCAATTCCCCGGACAGTCATATTTTCTTATAACCCGGAGCGCCAGATCAGTGTAGAACTTGACAAACCGGTAGTCTACCTGGTAATGCGGGATCGGTTCGACACTTTGCTGGTGGATAGAGCACGGCAGGCCGGGGTTGAGATTCAGGAAGGCACTATGGTTGAGAGTGTCTGTATCGAGCGCGGAGAGGTTGCCGTAAAAACCAGGGATGGCAATATATACCAAGCATCTTACGTGTTAGGAGCTGACGGCGCCACCAGCAGGGTAGCCCAAAGCCTAAATTTACTGAAAGGACGGCTTTTTGGGGTGGCGGTGGCAGTAGATTTGGAACTGGAGCAACAAGCCCTGGCAAGGCATGACGGGGTGATCAGGGTAGACTGTGGGACTGTTCCTTTAGGTTATGGTTGGGTATTTCCCAAAACCGGATATATTTCCGCAGGGGTATGCACAACCGCCCCGGTGATTAATATAAATAAATACGCCCAGAAATACCTTGACCAGGAAGGACTGGGAAAAACCAAAGTAACTTCCTGGAAAGGACACCTGCTTCCGGCTGACGGCGGGAGAAAGAAAGCTCTCACCGCCCACCGGGCAATGCTGCTGGGCGATGCTGCAGGTTTGGTAGATCCTCTTACCGGAGAGGGGATATATTACGCCCTTAAAAGCGGGATAATAGCTTCCAGAGCACTTATACAAAAAGATACCCCGGAACAGGTGTCAGCTTTTTACGAAGACAACGTTATAAAAGAAATATTTCCTGAATTGTCTGCTGCAGGTCGTATAGCCGGTTTGTTCTACCGTTTTGGAGAGGTGTTGTTTGATCTGGGTGGAATTAACCACCGTATCGCCAGACATTTTTGTAAGATTACCAGTGGAGAAATAAGTTATCGATTAAAAGATACAGACCGGAAAATATTTAGAGTTATACGGGAAGCAATAGCTACCTAATAAACTTTATTATTAACACAAATTAAAACTCCGCATTTTAACGCGGAGTTTTAATTTGTTCGAACTATCTCTATATTATGATATCCTCCCCTGTTTCAACATCTGCTGGATTTGTTGCTGTAACTGGGTGACATTTTGCATTTTAGTTTCCCGCATTTGGGTAAAGAGTTGGCGCACACTGGAATTGGAGATATCCATCATGTGTTTGTTATACATAGACTGTAGCATCATTTCTCCCTGCAGTGCATCCTGCAGCTTGTCCAGGGTATTCAATATGTTTGCTCCTTTCAGTTTTATCTCGCTTATTTTACTACACAATGCCAAGGCTGGTCATCTTCCGGGAAATAGTGCCGTAGTTATTACGGGCAGCCATTTCCATGCCTTTAAGCATCTTCTGCATTTTAGGATCAGTTATTTCCTGACTGAGCTGGGCATATTTCTTGGCCATACTTTCTTCATGAAACAACATCTCCTTTAGGGCGTTGTTCATTTTTTCCTGATCACTGAGCATATATTTTACCCCCTTAAGCACTCTGTACAGAATAGTATAGTTGGCCCGAGCCGTCCAGTGCGGCCACATAAACATCTTTAATGCTCATCACACCGTTTTTTTGCAGTTCTCTTTCCAGCCAATCCCTGTTATAACCCAGTTTGCGCAGGTTTTCTTTAATAACCTGTCCTTCATTAACCAGCAACACCGGCAATCCGGCTTCTACGGTTTGTAAATTTAAATCCTTTGGGGTTACCGGCTGAAAGTTGGGCTTCTTTAATACGCTGACGTGTCCGCTGGTTTCCAGCACCGCCGCCTCCACTTCCGCCAGGTTGGGGGCGTCGGCCTGACGCATTTCCGACAGGAGCATTTCCAGCGGGAACAGCGCTTTTTTCATATTTTGTCGCATTATTTTCCCACCCATTACCAGGGGTATGGCCATGCCGCCGATGATCCGGGACATGGTGCGGTTTTTAACCATGATATAGGAAATCAAATAATGCATGGCATAAATAGTGGCCGCCGCCGTCAGTACACTGGCAAAGCTTATCTTGGAGTCAAACAGCGGGGAGGCCACCAGGCCGCCCATCATCCAGAAGAAGGCGAAATCGTAACCGGCGTACTGGCCGCCGGAACGCCTGGGTAAAAACCGGCTGGCAAAATAAAGGAGCACCCCCACAGCCAGTGTACGCACCAGGAAACCGGCCGGGCTTAATTTCTGTACCGATCCGAAAATAGAGGTTAATTGTTCCAACATATCACCACCTTAAGCACTGACATAAATGGTACCGTCTGCCTGTAAGGCAGCCATAAAAACATCCTCGGGCTTCTGAAACCCCTTTTCGGCCATTTTGTTTTTAAGCCAGTTCAGGTCAAGCCCCAGCATGTTCAGGTTTTCATCATCCACCTGACCGTCATGAACCAGTAACACCGGGAGGGCGGTAAATTTTGCGGGGAGGTTCATCTGCTGTCTGGTAACCGGCAGGGTAGATGACTTTTTGATGACACTGATCTTGCCGGTGGGCTCGAGAACAGCATAGACCACCTCGGACAGGTTATGTGCTCCCTTAAGTCTTAGCTGACCCAACAGGTTATCAATGGTGACGTGGGAGTCCAGCATATTTTTTTTATGGATCTGTCCGTTTTCTATAAGGATAACCGGTCCCCGGTCAATAACCCTTGGCCATTTTATATCCAGGTAGGAGTGAAGTACATTTACCCCTGAGTATGCAAAAACTATCAGCAGGGCGGCGGTAAGTGAAGCTTCAGCGTTTACCATCCTTACCGCAGCCAGGCTCATTATGCCAGCTGCCACAAGATAGTTATGGCCGGCTAGAATGCCCACCTCCCGGTGGCCCATCCACCGGATACCTATGATCAACGCAATGTACAGCAGGGCAGCCCGTAACGCAAACCCCCAGAGAGGTATTTCCTTTGCCCCATTGAAAACCGCCTTTAATTCTTCCATATCAGTCTCCCACCCGCCTATTCCAAAAGTTCAGACAGGATTACCGCCAGGATGATCACCACTACCCCGATAATCAGGTGCGCTGTGGAAAGCCCCTTGGCTGTATTGGACGTTCTGGCCATGATCAGGGTGTTTTCCTGGTTTTTGGGCGTGGCGGGATTGATCAGCTTTTTCATCTTTGGCCCATAGGTGTAGATTTGTAGGAACAGTATCACAATCAGGGCCGCCACCAGCAATAGCTTTATTAACAGTATGATGCCTGCCGGCTGAAGGAAAAGAGGAGTTAGTTTATCTATATTTCCAAATGCGGCATAAGTGCCGGTAACAATCAGCACCACCAGGCTGGTCCATGTCAAAGGGGAATAACGCCCAGTGGCAATCATATTAATGGCATGAGACCGCGGAGTGCCCAGGTGCTTCAGGGCGGGAGTCACTGCAAACTGACTGTATATCATACTTCCGATCCAGGTTACCGCGGCCAGGATATGCAGGGAGCCGGAAATGGCGTGCCAGACTTTTTCCACAGAATTATACTCTCCTTAAAGGAAGGCTAATTAAAACTTTTTTAACGGATTTACTATTTTGATATTTCCCTTTCCATCACCGGCCGCAATCTCTTGTCCTTGGCCATGTCTACAATAAGCCCGCTCATCCCGGGCTGTGCCATCATGTTCAAAAAGGCCTGACGGGCTTTAGGGTCGGACATAACCGCCGCCATGGACTGCTGCATGCTTTTGTCGCCCATCATATCAACCATGGCCTGCCTCATTTGGGGTTGCTGCATCATGTCGACCATCGCCCGGCGCATTTCCGGAGAGCTCATTATACTGGTCATGGCCTTTCGGTTTTCCGGGGCACTCATCATCCGGGACATATCATCCCAGTTCGACTGGTCGTGCATATAATTCATCATGTAGCCGGAGTCCTGCCCCATGTTGCCTCCGGGAACCGGCTTGGCATAGCCGCCCCGGCCCCCGAAAGTACCGCTGTAGGCGCCGATTACAAAACCAAGGGCCAGCGTACCCAGCGCCACAACCCACCACCATTTTTTCATTTTTGACCTCCTGCAACGTTTTTTTTATTTTTAACCATCTTTAGGCTGTTTATCCTCATGGTTTAGTCCGGTTCGAAATCTGTGACAAAATCGTTAAACTTTTGTCATATGGTCGTGAAATTTATCTATTATCATAAAGCCATGAAGCAAACCAACCAATAAAAAAGGAGGATGCTAAATGAAAAAAAGGTTTTGGCTTCTGGCGGTGGCAGGAATTCTTGTGGTGGCCCTGGCGGCTCCGGCTGCATTCGCAGCCATAGCGGGCGATGACCAGAATGGACAGAGCAAGCAAGTACAGAATCAGCAGTCGGTCAACCAGATGTTTGACTGGCATCTGAAGTGGCTGGATCAGGCCGAACAGGACGGGAATGTAACCCCGGAGCAGGCCAAGTCATGGCGGGAACACTTCAACTACATGCGTGATTTCCACAATAAAAACGGTATGGGCCCCATGGGACAGATGATGGGTGACAACGGTGACAACGGCATGATGGGGCAGGGCGGAATGATGGGCGGTAACGGCGCCAACGGTATGATGGGATCGGGCGGCATGATGGGCCAGTTTAACAACAACCAAACGCCTGCGAATTAAATTTAAGCGTATTGAAAAAATGGGGCGGGAGATTTCCCGCCCCCCTCAATGCTAAAACCGATGGATTTTACCAGGAGGTATATTATGCCCTTAAAAAAGCTTTTTGCGTAATGTTTACGCTGGCTTCCTTTGCAGTTTTACCTGTATTCCCGGCTCTAGCTAATGAGGTATACAGGGTCAAGCCCGGGGATTCCCTCTACAGCATTGCTAAGGAAAACAATGTAAGTCTGGAAAAGCTTCTGGCGTCAAATCCGTTTATGGAGGATCCCTTTTGGGTTGTGCCTTACCAAATTATAATTCTCCCTGAAGATAAACCCGGTGGCAAATACACCGTTGTAAAGGGCGATACCTTGAAAACTATAGCGGATAAGTATGGCCTTAAAGAAGAGGATGTGATCTCTTACAACGGGATTGCTAAAGGTTCCGTTTTTCCCGGACAGATAATTATATTACCTCCAGCCGCAAAACAATCAAACCGGCCGGAAAATGATGATACAAATAGTGCTCCGCAAACTGAATACAGCATACCGCAACTTTTGAAAAAACACCCCGGGTTGCTGTTTTTAAACGGCTCGCAGGAAAAGAAAATAGTGGCCCTAACCTTTGACGACGGTCCGGATGATATATACACACCCAAAATATTGGAGATACTTGATCAACAGGATATCAAAGCCACATTTTTTTTAGTAGGCTCAAGGATAAAGGACTATCCTTCCGTAGTCAGTCAACTGGCCGCCTAGGGTCACGAACTGGCAGGCCACAGCTGGTCGCACGTTATTTTAAGCTCGTTAACCGGTGATGAAATAAAGGCAGAACTGTTGAAAACCTCTACTGCAATCCGGGACATAACCGGAAAGGTGCCGCTGATTTTCCGCCCGCCGTATGGTGGACTCTCGGAGGGGGTATTGAACGAACAGGTTAAACTCGGCTATATTGCGGCATTGTGGTCCGCAGATTCATTGGACTGGTACTGGCACTCA
>CBEULQ010000130.1:0-6526 GCA_965543975.1 uncultured Desulfocucumis sp.
CCTTAAAAACAAAATATTTGTTTGTTAAGGCCAAGGGAAGGGGTGGCAAGGGGGGGTGGCAAGGGGACGGGGGTGGCAAGGGGACGTTTCGTTTGCCACCATGACTGTCAATAATCATTAAATGTCAAAAAAAAGGTCCCCATTGACATGCTTTCATCCCGCCGCCGGCGTTTTTGCTTCCCCGCCCTCGGTGGGGGTCTTTATTTCACCCACTTTGAAATGGGAAGGCATGTCCACCTGCAGGAACTTCCAGGTTTCCTCGGCGTTGGTGCGCCAATTGGTGGGGCATGTGGAAAGCGCCTCCACGAAGGAGAACCCCTTCCCCTCCATCTGGTTCTGCAGCGCCTTTTTAACAAATGACTTAAGTTGTCTCATATTGGTCATTGTGCCCCTAGCCACGTATGCGCCCTCCCTGGTGATGGCCGCCACCATCTCCGGCCCCTGCATGGGGTAGCCGGTTTTCTCCGGATCCCTGCCGTAGGGACTGGTCTCGGTTTTCTGGGTCGGCATGGTGGTGGGCGCCATCTGTCCCCCGGTCATGGCATATACGGTATTGTTGGCCAGGAGGACTGTTATGTTTTCGTTTCGGGCTGCAGCGCTTACCAAATGCTGGGAACCTATGGCATACCCTCCGCCGTCCCCCATATATGCCACACATATAAGCTCCGGCCTGGCTCTTTTTATGCCCACCATTACCGGTGTTGTCCTGCCGTGATGAGTCTGCACGCTGTCCAGGTTGAAAAAATCCCAGGCTAAAAGTGAGCAACCTATGTCGCACCCGAATACGGTACGGTCCTGGATGCCCAATTCGTCAACGGCTTCGCCCAGCGCTTTCAGAACCAGCGGGTGCCCACAGCCGGGGCAGAATTTGTGAGGTTTGGTCTCAACCCTCCAACACCTGGGCATTACCGGTTTTACTGCCATTATTAACACCTCCACTGTAAATTTTTATTAACGTGCTCCAAAAATTCCAATTTTTATCATTTAAGCCATCGTCTTAGCATTAGGGTGCCTGAAATAATCTTTTGCCAATTCCCACCGCTTTATACAATTTAAAAGGCGCCGCTGCGGCGGCGCCCTGATTGAATGTTTTATTTTTTTTATAGTAAACTACTCTAAATCAAGATCAATCACCAGTGACTCTTCCTCACAGTTGGGGAACTGGGGACAGTTGATGCACTCTTTCCAGACCTTTTGCGGCATTTCTTCCTTGGGCTTTAGGGTAAATCCGCACTTTTCGAAAAAACCAGCCTGGTAGGTAAGGGTAAAAACCCTGGGTATATGAAGCTCCCTGGCCTCTTTCAAAAAGGCTTCAACCAGTGTTTTGCCGATGCCCTTACCGGTGGCGTCCGGGTGTACTGCCAGGGCGCGGATTTCCGCCAGATCCTCCCATATAATATGGAGGGAACCAGCCCCCACCAACAGTCCGTTGTCTTCAGCCACGGTAAACTCCCTGATGCCCTCGTAAAGCATGGAGCGCGGCCTGGCCAGCATCAGACCCTTGTTGGCGTAATGGGTGATAAGGGCGTGTATATCCTCAACATCCGTTATCTTGGCCTTGCGTATAATCATAAGTGTCATCCTTTTTTCTCTATTCGCTAATATTACATCTGCCTGGCGTACTCCACGGCGTTTCTGAAAATTTGCAGGCCGTGGGGCTCTCCATTCATTCCCCGCCTCCAGTTGGGGTGCTGGGTCTTTTCCACAAATCTCTCGGGGTGTGGCATCAGGCCCATCACAAGACCGGTACGGTCGCAGATACCTGCGATGGCATTCAGAGAACCGTTGGGATTGGCCGGGTATTCCGTGGTTGATTTTCCGCCGCCGTCTGCGTAGCGGAAAACCACCTGCCCTGATGACTCCACCTTTTCCAAAACTTCCGGGCTGGTATAGAATTTGCCCTCACCGTGGGCCACCTGGATACTTAATAGCCTGCCGGCCATTCCCCTGGTAAATATGCAGGGGCTTTCCTCCACCAGCAGATTTATCCAGCGGCACTCAAATTTTCCAGAGTCGTTATTCATGAGGGTGGTATTAATATCGCCTATATCTCTTTCCGGCAGCAGGCCGGTGCGAACCAGCACCTGGAATCCATTGCATATTCCCAGCACAGGTTTTCCCGCCTGCACAAATTCATTAAGCTGCTCCTTTAAAAAGGAGGCTAGTTCCACCGCCAGTATTTTTCCTGAATGCACGTCGTCTCCGTAGGAAAAGCCCCCGGGAAGGGCCAGTATATGATAGGACGACAGTTTTTCCTCCCCCCTGCGGAGCTGGTTTACGTGCACCATGCGGCAGTCCCCTCCCGCCTTGGCGAAAGCGTAGAAGGTTTCCAGATCGCAGTTTGTACCGTCCGTTCTTAACACACATACCGCCGGTTTCACGCTCCGAACACCTCCTTCATGGGTCTCTTCCAAGCGGATCTCAATTCTTCCAGTTCCACCCCAAACAGCCTGGTTTCGCCGTGATACAGGGCCACCTGTTTCTCGGGAGTGGTAACTCCAATATCAGTCAGGGGCACATCTCCGAAAATTTCCCGGGGATCATCTTGGGAGTCCAGTTCCACAATGAAACATCCCGCTGTTTCATTAAACAGGAACTGCCCTGGAGTCTCTCCCGGAGCCAAGGTAAGGGAAGCACCCATATCTCCGCCGAAACACATTTCGGCCAGCGCAGCGGCCAAACCCCCCTCGCTGATGTCGTGGCAGGCCAGAACCTTGCCCCGTCGTATGGCGCCGTGCACCGACTTCAACACCCTGGAGAGGCATTCCAGGTCAATCCTTGGTAAACTACCGCTATCAATACCCTGCAAATCGTAGTAAGACGAACCCGCCATTTCCACGGGGTTCCTTCCGCCCACCAGCACCAACCTGCTGCCGGCCCGTTTGAAATCCGCGGATACCGTCAGCCCGACGTCGGCAATTCTCCCAAAGGCGGAAACGCACAGCACCGGTGGTATTTTCAGCACGGAGCCGTCCGCGCCCCTGTATGTGCTGGACAGGCTGTCCTTTCCGGATATGAAGGGCATTCCCGTGGCCCGGACAAAATCAACGCAGGCATCCACCGCCAGGTCCAGGGCCCCCAGAGACTCTTCATCCGGGAAGGGCCAGATAAAATTATCTATCAGGCAAAGCTCCTCCGGGTTGGCGCCCACCGCCACCGCGTTGGCCGCTGCCTCGGCGGCCGCCCAGAGACTGCCGTAGTAAGGGTCGATATTGTTTAGAACCGGGTTCAAACCATGGCTTATAACCATCCCGCAGGGCTCTCCCAAAATGGGTGTCAGCACCACCGCGTCATTGGGGGCGTCTCCCTTCTCCCCCGCCAGGGGCGGCAGGGCGCAGGAACCCTGTACGCCGTGGTCGTAAACCCTGATAATGGGCTCCTTGGAGCAAACGTTCAGGTGGGACATAATCCCTTTATATATCTTCGGCCACTCCTGATCAGACGGCCCGGCGTCCCCGGACCCATTATCGGCATCTGCAATACCCGGCCTTCTGTTATAACAGGCTGTCATGCGCCTCCTGGGAAGGCCATTGTGCAGGAATTCCATTTCCAGGTCGCATACAGTCTCCCCGTTATAGATGACCAGCAGGCGGCCGTCCGAAGAAAACTCGGCCAGCACCGTAGCCTCCACGTTATAGCTCCGGCAAATCTCCATAAGCCTTTCCAGGTTTTCCGGAGCCACCGCCAGCACCATGCGCTCCTGGCTTTCAGAAAGCCATATTTCCCAGGGGCTTAATCCCGGATATTTAAGCGGCGCCCGCTCCAGCCATACCCGGACGCCGGTTTTTTCGCCCATTTCCCCCAGAGCAGAACTGAATCCGCCGGCCCCGCAGTCCGTCACCGCCCGGATCAACCCTTCCCCGGACGCTGCCAGCAAGGCGTCGCTCATCCTTTTCTCCTCAATGGCATTTCCTATTTGTACGGCGCTGGAGTTCACATCCACCGTGCGGTGGGTCATTTCCCCACTGGAAAAGGTGGCTCCGTGAATGCCGTCCCGTCCGGTACGCCCACCTATGACAATTCCCAGGTCTCCTGTAATAGGCTGGCCCTTGCGGCAGGAGTCAGCCGGCAGCATTCCGTACGCCCCCACGATAATAGAGGGCTTGGCCCTGAAATCCGGGTGAAAGTGCACCGAGCCGTTGTTTGTTGGAATACCCATGCGGTTGCCGTAATCCTTAACCCCTGCCACCACCCGGCGCAAAAGGTAATGTGGGTGCAGACACCCTTCCGGTATGGACTGGCCCGGAGTGTTCGGCGGGGCAAAGCAAAACATGTCGGTGGAAGCAATAACCCTGGCCCCGGTACCGGTACCCATGATATCCCGGAACACCCCCCCGCTGCCGGTCATGGCGCCGCCATACGGCTCTATGGCGCTGGGTGAGTTGTGGGTTTCCACCTTTCCGCAGACAGCCTGGCCATGGTAAAACTCCATAACTCCGGAATTGTCCACAAAAGCTGAAAGAACCAGGGGATGCCCTGCTTCCTCGGTTGCCCTTTTCAGTCTTTTTAACAGCGGCTCCTTTTCCTCACCGTTGACAATCAGGGTTGCCCGGAAGGTTTTGTGGCCGCAGTGCTCCGACCATGTCTGGGCGATGGTTTCTATCTCACAGTCTGTGGGCTCTTTGCCCGCATCCCTGAAATATTTCTGAACTGCCCGCATTTCTTCCAGATTCAAAAACAGCTTGTCCCGGCTTAGCTCCATCAGCTGCCGGTCATCCATCTGGTTGATTGGAACTATGCGGGTTCCTCCCGCGGTGCCTTGAATAATAAGGGTTTCCGGCCTTTCCGTGATGACCCTTTCCACTGTGGCGTTAACCAGCAGTTTATCCACAATCAGCTTTATATTTTCCGGGGTGGCGCCTGGTCCCTGGAAAGCGTACTCTTTGCCGGAATCGGCGGCAAGCAGGCCCGTAATGCCCAGATCGGAGGCGGCCTTTAACAGTGAGGCAGCCTCAGGATTCATCACACCGGGTTTGTAAGCCACCTCTACCAGGGCGTCGGCGTCTTCCAGCACGGGGCGGTTAAGACTATAGGTCTGAAAAACTTCCTCGGCCAGCAACCTTTCCGCCAGCACACGGGCCTGTTCCAGGCCGATTCCTTCAAAGCGGTACACTTTGGCCGTGCGCACAGTTTCAATGCCGTCAATGCCCAGGGCATGCCGGATTTCATATAGAAGGCCGCTGCCTGCGGGATCGGGCAACCCCGTATGATTGGTCACCCTCACTTCCTGGATTGACACCAGAACACCTCCAAATAATAAATTCCTAAAAAATAAATTTCCCGGCCCACGGGGAGCCGGAAAATTTATTGCAACTCCATATTGAAATTTTATTATATACCGCCGCAAAAAACAACCATAGTATTCAAAACCTCACACTTAAAGCCGTTTCAGCGCCTTTTATCTGACAATAAGCACCGGTGTGGAAGCATGCCTCACCACGCGGTTGCTGACGCTTCCCATGATAAAGCCCTTTATCTCTCCGAGGCCACGGCTGCCCATAACGATCAGGTCGTAATTGCCCTCCCTGGCCTCACTGCAGATTTCCTCGGCAGGGTTACCCCAAAGTATTTTTACGTCAAGTTTGACACCGGAATTGGCTAGATTCTCCCTGGCTTTTTTTAGTATATCCTCGCCGGTGGCCTCAAGTTCACTGTGTATCTGCTGGTACGCGCCTCCTAAATGTTCACCGTACCTGTTCACATATGGAGGCAGGGCAGGAATAACATGGAACAGGGTTACCTCAGCGCCTGTTTTTGCCGCCAGTTCCACAGCATGACCGGCTGCAATGTTGGCCGTATCCGATCCGTCCAGGGGAACCAGAATTTTTTTGTACATCGCAAAATCCCTCCTGGTTTCTGAGACCTAATTGGATGTGACTACCTGGAAACCCTTTTCTCTTCTCATGTTTATTTAGAAATTAAATAACCATGATCGTAGTCACCTCCTGTTTCCATTTTATCACAGAACAAATGTTTGTGTCAATGGTTTTGATATTCATTATTTTAATTTATTTACCTACTCTGTAACTGCTAAAAAACTCCACGTTTATCTTATGTGACACTGGATTTATCTCTGTTCCCATATAAGAAAAACCATTAGGGGTATATTAAATAATGAAAATTTAGAGCTTTAATTTTAGCGGAGGTATTTCGGTGAAAACAATTAAAATCCCGGAGACCACCCTGGTGGTTCTGTGCGGACCGGCCGGCTGCGGTAAATCAACCTTTGCTCTGAACAACTTCAAGGACACCCAAATTGTATCCTCGGATCACTGCCGGGGTATGGTATGCGATGACGAAACCAACATATGGTCGAGTTCCCAGGCCTTCAAAGTATTCCGCTGCATTATAGAACAGCGGCTGACCCTGGGTAAACTGACCGTTGCCGACTCCACGGCGCTTACCAGAAGGGCCCGACGGAGGCTGTTGGATTTGGGGAGGGCTTATGACTACCAGGTAATTATTATTGCCTTCGATATCCCCCTGGATACGTGCAAGATGAGGAACGCCTCCAGGTCCAGGGTGG
>CBEULQ010000131.1:0-6504 GCA_965543975.1 uncultured Desulfocucumis sp.
AATGGGAATCAGGGCTTCTACTTGTTTCTTGTAGGCATCCCACACTTGATCATAGGATTTAAATTTTCTCGGGTCGCCCGTTTGGGGACCGACTTGTTCACCGGTTAGCCGAGAGACACCGTTATTTAAAGCTAACTCCAGCATTAGCGGCATATTAACTATTCCACCTGGGATATCAAGTGAAAAGCCGGGAACAGTAGGGCTATTACAGCCGGTTATACAATAGTCCCGGGCATATTCCACCGGTTTTCCATCTTGAAGCAATTGCTGGATAATCGTGTCATCGCTCACGAATTTAAGTTTCCCGCTCAAAAATTTTGCAGTTTCGCATGCTTTAATTAAAAAAGCATCCGGATTTTTTTTATGCACTCTAATTATAATATCTTCTGAATTTAATCCCACCTCTTTCTCAGCGTCAAGAAAAAGGTACGATAACTCATTAACAGCATCTCTCCCGTCTTTAGTTAAACCGCCCAATGTAACATTTGACGAAAGACTAAAACCGGCAAAAACTTTTACAATTTGAGTATTGTAGGGAATTACCGATCCGTTCATTTTTATGTAGAGCAACGCAAGCAACTCAAGCACTTCTTCCTTTGTAATCCTTCCCTCTTCTATATCTTTTTTGTAGAATGGATACAAGTACTGGTCAGGTCTCATAAAACCTATACCGGTTCCCCACCCTTCAATCATAAGGACTATATACGTGAACCATATTGATTGTAAAGCTTCGTAGAAGCTTCGAGCCGGGTTAGCCGGAACCCGGTTGCACACCTCGACTATCCTTTCCAACTCGGCTTTTCTTTGCATATCGGTTTCCTTCTCGGTCAAACTTGTGGCAAGCTCCGCATATCTTTTAGCAAAACCGGTCGCGGCTTCAAGGGTGATATTTACGGCTTTTAGAAAATGGAACTTGTCCAGATCTTTTACTTCTGCGAGATTTAATTTTTCTAATTCTTCGTCCACTTGCTTCTTTACACCGTTTAGCCCTTTGGTAAGTACCTTCTCATAATCAACGCTTATATGACCGAAATACTGGTTATTAGCACAAAAAGCTCCTCCGGCCTGGACCAAGTTATTCAGCCTTTGGGCATTTTCCGGTACCCTGGCATACCATTTGTCTCTTAAAGATTTTCCCTTCCAATAAGGAAGAAATTCCTTCATTTTTGCTTTTTCCTCTTCTGTTAAAGGTGCGAATCTGTCCCAGTCTCTTGTTGATAAGAGTTCCATTTCTTCAAGATACCATCCCGAATTAAGTTCCGGAGTCAGGGCGCCGGCGCGTGGTTTGCTCGCCGCCCTGCCTACAATCAACTCTCCATCTTCGATACCAATGGTCATTTCTTTTAATATCTTTCCCAGAGCCTTCGCCCTTCTGATTACGGCTGGATCACTCTCGGTTTCTTTATATGACTCCGTCATGAGATAGCCTCTCTCAATGCATATTTCAGGTGTGGTGAGCATTTTTTCTCTTAACTTGTTTATCCTTGCCCTGGCTTCCAATCCGAACCTTTCCATTTACACTCTCCTTTTTGATTAATCATCGTTCTTAGCAATAGCTACAACCGATTTAGCACTATTTTTGTGCTCCTTTACAAAATAATCATTTTTTTAGGTTTTGGGAATTTGTTTCCAGAATTAAATAAATTTAGTATAATATTCAGACAATGACATGCTTGCTGATGGCAAGTGATTATTCAGGAGGTATTATGGATCTTGGATACTTGCGTGAATTCATTGTCCTTGCCCAGCGTTTAAATTTTAGCGAAGCTGCAAAACAGTTATTTATCGCACAGCCGGTGCTCAGCAGACATATCGCAGATTTGGAACGACAACTTGGTGTGCAGCTATTTATTCGGAATAAACGTTCGGTTCAACTGACAGCAGTTGGTGAATTACTGCTCGAAGAATCTCAAACCCTCCTTGCCCGATACGAGGAGACTCTCCGAAAAATTAGTCTTGTTGCTTCTGGTTTGACGGGGACTTTAAAAATCGGCTTTTTAGAAGCACCCGTAAAAAAGTTTTTAGCTCCATTAGCTGCACACTTTAATCGTGTTAATCCGAAAATCCAGTTGCATTTATACTCCTTTGACATCTCAGGTGCGCTTAATCACGCACTAAAGCACAACGAAATAGATATTGGCTTTACTCTCTCTATAGATCTCACCAAGGGTCTCTCCATCTCTACAGGGCTTAGTTGGCAACCATTATATAGTGATGTTTTTTCTGCAGTGGTGCGTCATGACCATCCATTGGCCGGCGAAAGCAGTATCAATCTTTCGAACTTAGCCCACGAACCCTTTATCATGCTTATCAAAGATCCGTTTCTCGAGGGCTTCAAATATACATTAGAACTATTTGGGTCCAGGGGATTTTCTCCTAATATTGTTCGGCGTACTTCTCGTATTGACACTTTATTGATGATGGTTGAAATGGGCTTAGGAATCGCTATTTTACCTCGGCACACACAAATTTACGCAAATCCTACTGTTCACTTTATTGATCTGGAAGGAGACGATAGTCGTTTTGATGTTATTATCGCTTGGAAAAAAAACAATACCAACCCCGCAATTTTGCCTTTTATAAAGGAAACCGAAATTGCCAGTAAAAACTACATTCCGTAACACTTGGCCTTTTTTCTCAATCAACTGCATAACTAGATTTCCACCGCGCAGTTAAATCCTTCATGGATGGCCGCCTTCAGATTGCGCGGGCTCTGGCAGTCGCCTATTACGTAAACGTCGGGAGCCAGATCCTGGAACAAGTCTGCTGCTTCGGATAGAGGCTTAAAGCCCAGGGATAATACCACCGTGTCGGCAGGAATTTCATACCGGTTCCACTTTTTATCTATTACCATGACACCCTGGGCAGTAATCTCTTCCAGCTTCACCTCCGTCTTGAACGAAACTTTATTCTCACGAAGCAATTGCATCAGACCAAGTCTGTTGATGATCGGACAATCTTTTGCAATATCAACTTCTGCAACCATATCAATGACAGTCACAGTCTTGCCCTGTTGGGCCAGATGCAGCGCAGTTTCGCATCCAGTCAGTCCACCGCCGGCTACCAGGACCGTATCCCCAACCGGAACTTTCCCCATATCCACGTCACCCGCCCAAACCGCATTAGGCTTGCTGATACCCGGAATATCCGGTATAAACGGCTTGGCACCAATAGCCACAATCAGTACATCGGGGCTTTCCGCCTTAATGTTCCCGGGAGTAGCTTCGGTGTTTAATTTGACGTCTACGGGGGCCTTCATTGTCTGTTTAATCAACCACTCTAAATATTTTTTCATATCAGCCTTAAAGGGCAGCCCTGCTGCCAAGTGCAGATTCCCCCCAAGCTTTTCAGACTTCTCGTATAAGGTTACTTTGTGGCCGCGCGATGATGCTGTTAGAGCGGCTTGCATGCCTGCCGGCCCGCCGCCTACGATGACAACCTTCTTGATTTTATCAGCCGGCTGAATATATCTATACTCTACTTCCCTGCCGACCACCGGGTTGACAGCGCACAGGATCGGATAAAAATGAGCAGTATTTTCGGTGCAAGTGTTACAGCGGATACATGGTCTAACATCGTCATATTCTCCGCGCCGCATTTTATTGACATAGCCGTTGTCTGCAATAATATTGCGCGCCATCGCAACCATATCGGCTTTTCCTTCTCTTATGATGTTATCAGCCATCTCCATATCAATAGACCCAACGGTGGTAACCGGTACGCTGACTGCTTTTTTCATCTTTTCCGCCCAGTGAGCGTTGAGACCATGAGGAAGGTATGTCGGCTGGATCATCGGAGCGTTGGTCTCCAGTGGTTCTGTCAGAAGACCAACGGACACATGAAGAAGATCAATTTTATCCTGGATCAGTTTGACGAACTCAATGGTATCTTCTAACTGCATGCCGCCAGGCACAAGCTCGGTGGCGCTAATCCGGTACTCGACGGCAACTTGATCACCGACTTTCTTTCTAATGGCATCTAAAACCTGAATAGGGAATCTAGCCCGGTTTTCCAAGCTGCCGCCATACAGATCCGTCCGCCTGTTTGAAAGAGGTGAAACGAACTGGGACAGCAAGTGTCCATGGGCTCCGTGCAACATGACCATTTCGAAGCCGGCCTGCATACAGTTGAAAACAGCGTGGGCATAACGATCGATAACCATGTCAATATGATATTGAGTCATCTCCGTGACTTGTACTGCCCTTCTGCCCTCCTGGCCGGCGAACATCAATTCCGCATTAGATGGAATTGGTGAAGGTCCGATTGGGTTTCTGCCTTGCAAAAGACCTGGAGCTGAAAATCTGCCGCCGTGGTTAATTTCTATCGAAGCCTTTGCACCGTATCTGTGAATGGCGTACACCAGCCTGCTCAGCCCGGGAAGGATCCGGTCATCGCCGAGATTGAGTTGTGCCTCATGGTCCTTGGCATACTCGAAGTCGACGACGCTATCGCCGATGGTAACAATCCCGGCGCCGCTGCTGGCCAACGACTGGGTATAGGCGATTAGTTCCGCAGTCACCATACCGTCTGCCGTAGCCAGACAGGCCACCGTCGGAGCAACCTCAATGCGGTTTTTTACTGTTAGGTTACCAATTTTGAAAGGCGAAAATATATGTTTAAACTTTGTCATATAATCTCCTTTCTGCAGCACTAAACTTTTGAGTTCTCATTGAATACTTTTATAACAATCTCAAACTCTCTTCGAACGCTTTTCCCTTCGCATGATTTTGCACTATTCATTTTAGGCGCTTTCGCCTATATAGCCATTGTATCGCCCGACACTCTTTCCTGCTGCTCCTGCTGCAACTTTAACCGTTCCGGGTCATAGGTTACTTTAATAGCGCCGAGCATCATGATGGCAGCAATAGCCATGACCATGAACAAATAGTACGCGGCGTTATAGCTGCCAAATCTATCAAAGGCAAAAGCCATCACGGAGAAACCTAAGGCCCTAAAGACCATTTGCCCAATGCTAAGGTAACGGTTGGCGTTAACAAATTCTTTACGGCCATAAACCCAAGCGGTACAGGACGGGTGCAGGTTGGGCAGTCCGCCGATCATGGAAGCCATACCAAAGAACACCAAGTAGGTAAACAGCATATTTTCGGCCGAAGCAAAAACCAGGCAGAAAGACATGAAAATAAAGGTGAGGCTAAAGACCATTGTGGTCTTAATTGTTCCGATTTTGTCATCAAGCCATCCCCAAATGTAACTGAGGGGTATAGCCGAAATAGCGCCTATGGGCAATAAAACAAGAATTTGATTTATGGGCAGTCCCACATCCAGCAACCGTGGGACGAGAGTACTCATAATGGCGGTGATGATCAAGTAGTAAAAGCCAAAGATGAGCATGAGGTACCAGGCTTCTTTGGTAGCAAAAAGCTTTTTCGGGGTCCACACGGGCTTGTATTCGGTCCTGGCGGCCCGGAGTTCTTCCTCGGTCCAGGCTTCGCCATCCGGCCCCACCCCAATCTCTTCCGGTGTGTTTTTGGTGAGCCAGATGGCCCCCAGGCCAAAAAGAATGACCACGACACCCAAACCAGAGTAGACGGTGGTGTACCCGTAATTTTCAATAAGTTTTGTCATAATTGGGATAAAAGATGCTGAGCCCAAAGGAGCACCTATAGTAACAAAGCCCAACACTCTTCCTCTCAACTTCATAAACCAGTTGGCGGACAAAGCGAAGCTGGAGGTCAGAATGGCAGGCACTGCGGCTTGGGTTAAAACCATAGCGGCAGAATAGGAGGCCAGTGTCGCAGCATTGGCCATCCAAATCTGGGCCATACCCAAGAGGAAAAAGCCTAAAACCATGATTTTCTTAATACCGAACTTAATTATCAAGGTGCCGAAAATGAAATATGTAGCAATGGATAAAAGCGTTCCAATGGTGGCGGGGTAGTTGATCTGTCCTCTCGTCCAGCCGAAGGTTTTTTCGAGCACCGGTGTAATCACATTAAAAGTATCAGTAGCCAGTGTCGCGTTGAAGTAATTGATTATAAAGGCAAAGAAAATGATAAAATATGCGCTTTTCCAAAAATCCTTTTTATCTGACATTTATTAATATCTCCTTTCTGTATTTACGCAATTTTCTGAAATTTAACCTTAAAAAATACATCCTCCACAAAAACAGAAGAATAATGCTCAAACCACTTGACATGAAACTGAGAAAAGCCGCATACCATTCCTTCTATTTTATTCCAGATTTGCAAACACTTAATTAGATGTTATTTGCGGCGGCAAAGGCTGTATGCACTGCTTCGCCCACCGATTCCGGCTTTCTGGCATCACCAACAATATAGACTTCTGTTTCAGGTATCACGCGGCGAAGCTCCTCGACCTTGTCACTACGAGGGCACATGCCTACAGCCAACACAACAGTATCGCATTCATATACTACCAATTGTAAATTACGGTTGATGCAACGGATACCCGTGTCTAGAACCTCTTCAAGACTGGTATTGCAAATAATTTTGACATCAGCTTCGTGAGCCAACTTGAACACTG
>CBEULQ010000132.1:0-6494 GCA_965543975.1 uncultured Desulfocucumis sp.
TTTTATATACAGTTCCGCAAGCTAAGTATAAAATAGATGGGGAGTATATACGAAGTATAGTCATGAATGGTTTTACACAAAATAATTCCCTTACCATGTATTGAAATATATTAGACATTATACGTTATTTTATAAGCTCTAACATAGGGTTACTCACAGCATTACCTTAGTAAATTATCCATAACACGATATGGCCGGTTTTATACGATTGATTTTATATAACTTTTGGATTAACGCACCATAAGTTTTGGTTAATCCAAATAATTTAACATGCTAGACGAACTAGTTCTTGAATCTCTGCTTGTGTTCCTATGTACCATTTGACATCACTAAAAGGTTTTAAATATATGAGTTAAATGTTGTAATAATTTCCACAGGAAATCAGGTACTCCTTCTTTGTTTGTATTACAGGAATAAAAATTTTCCAAATTGTTGCAATAAAAGATGAAGCAACAAGAATTTAAATGATAAAAAGAGACTCACCAGCATAAGGGGCTGTTGACAAATAAATTTTTTTCGGGAAATGGTATTACAAAGTCCATGCAGAATTCTCAATAAACATTCTGTTATTTCTTCTTGCCATTTGAATGAGGCTGTGTTATTTTATTAACAAATTCACAGATACATTGAAGTATCAAAAGCTATTGGGAATACCAGGCTTTGGCAAAGAAGCATATATTTAATAGCAAAGACGCTTTAACAGCGTCTTTTTGTGTTTTTTTAAGGAGGATTTATGAAAGAGGAAGAAATTATTACTAAAAATTGCCACGGCATGGAACCATCTGGGGATATCCTTCGGGAACTTGAAAAAGCCCGGGAAAAGGCACGGGAGCTGGATGCAATACTCGAATGGTCCCACGACGGAATCTGGATAATGGACGGTAAAGGTGTAACACTACGGGTAAGCAAATCCTGGGAGGACTTTGCAGGGATAAAACGTGAACATTTAATCGGACGGTCAGTTTACGATATTGTGCGGGAAGGTTATTATTCAGACTCAGCGGCTATTCACGTCATGCAGGAATTAAAACCGGTGAGTATAATTTACGAAACCAGAACCGGTCGCAGGGCCTTGGTAACAGGTAATCCTGTCTTTAACGAAGACGGATCAATCTGGAGAATAGTTTCAAACATAAGGGATGTAACTGAATTATTAAGTATTAAGGAAGAACTGGAAAAAACCCAGGGAGTGGCGCAACGCTTTCAGGAGGAAATCAGGCTGCTGCGAGAGCAGCAGCTCCAGTCGGACGGAGTGGTCATCAGGAGCTGTGCGATGACAGATATGGTAAATCTGGCCGGCAGGGCAGCCCAGGCCGACGCCACAATCCTGATTACAGGCGATTCCGGCACGGGCAAAGAAGTGATAGCCAGGCTCATCCATAAACTTAGCAAGCGCAGTGAAGGCCCATATATAAAAATAAACTGTGGCGCAATCCCCGAGGCATTGTTGGAATCCGAACTTTTCGGCTATGAGGGCGGCTCCTTTACCGGTGCCCGCCGTCAGGGCAAACCCGGTTTGTTTGAAATGGCCGAAGGAGGGACACTGTTTCTTGATGAAATTGGCGAGATGCCTTTACAGCTTCAATCAAAATTACTGCTGGCCATCCAGGATCGCCAAATTTACCGTGTTGGAGGAACCGCGCCGCTGGATTTGAACGTACGCATCGTTGCAGCCACCAATAGGGATTTGAAGAAAATGGTATTAGATGGGCAGTTCAGAGGAGACTTGTACTATCGTTTAAACGTTGTCCCACTGGCGATTCCTCCGTTAAGAGAGCGCAAGGAAGATATCATACCTCTTGCCTTTCACTTTCTCGACAGATTTAATAAAAAGTATAATCTGAACAAAAGGTACGCACCCCGTGTGGTCGAACTGATGGCTGCCTACTCCTGGCCCGGCAATGTACGAGAGCTTGAAAATCTTACAGAGAGGCTGATTGTCACCTCTCCCGGCGAGGAAATAGATGATAAACAGCTTCCGGAGGACTTTAAGAGAGAGATTGAAGTGACTGGGGCTGTCACAGGAGAATTAACAACCTTAAAAAAAGCAACAGAAAACCTGGAGAAACTCCTCCTCAAACAAGCCCTGGAACGTTATGGAACTACCCGGAAGGCGGCTGTTGCACTGGGCGTTGCCCAGCCTACGGTAGTGCGTAAAGCCCAAAAATACGGCTTGCGAACCCGTGATTAAAAAATGCATCAGGCTATACAGTTAAGTATCACCCCGTATTAAAGGCATTAGCCAGCCGGGGTGATATTTTTTTGTATCTAAAAGGATGTCTCCTGAATGGAAAACCTTTAAATATCCCCGTAAAATACGTGTTTTTTCAACCTGGCTATTCTGGCACGGACCTTGCTCTATTGTAGTTACGAGAAAGTTACGAGAAAGTTGCGAGAAATAAAAAATGTGTGAAACAGAGGTGGTTTAGAAGAAGTTGAGAGCTAGAGACTTTTAATATAAACACATAAGGGGGAAGAAATATGACCGTAATGAAAATTAGTGCAGACATAGTTATCCTCGGCGGCGGAAGCGCAGGTACCTTCGCTGCAATTAACGCAAAAAAAACAAACCCAAAAGCCAAGGTAGTCGTTCTGGACAAGGGGCCCATTGAAACATCCGGGGCCATCGGGAGAGGCATGGATGCACTGAATATAGTTTCCGTTCCGGGATACGGCACCCCGGAAGATGTGGTTGAAGCTTTAACCAAAGTTACCGAAGGAGTGCTGGACCAGGAGTGCGCTTATGTTCTCGGGCAAAAGTCACTGGAAATCATCAAGGATCTTGAAGAATATACCCAGCGCGTCCCCGGCGATTTATTCCCTTTGGATGAAAACGGCAATTACAAGTGCAGCTACCTCCACCCCACCGAGAAACCCCTATATCTGGCCATGGACGGGGAAGACATCAAAAGGGCATTGGCCAGACAGGTGCGCAAGCTTGGCTGTACGGTGCTTGACCGCACCGCCGCAGTGCGGCTGTTAACTAAAGACGGCAAAGTGGCCGGCATTTTCGCCTTCAACATCAGGACCGGCAAACAGTATCTGATCAAGGCCCCGGCCGTAATTATAACCGCGGGCTGCGCAGGAAAATTCGGTATGCCCAGGGACGGCTACCTGAGCGGGATTTATGAATTTCCGGGAAATACCGGCGACGGGTATGCCCTGGCCTACCACGCGGGCGCTGAATTAGTCAACATGGAATGCTTCCAGACCAACCTGCTCATGAAAGATTTTAACGGTCCCGCCTGCGGATACGTGGTGATTCCCCGGGGAGGCTACGGTGTCAACGCTCTCGGCCAAAAATACTGGAGCCACGGCTATTGGTCGGGGGACATGTTCCTTGCGGTCTGGCGCGAGTTTACCGAAGGGAGAGGCCCGGTCTACCTTAAGATGGATCACCTCCCCGAAGATACAATCAAGGGGCTGGAAAAAATACTGTGGGGAACCGAGCGCACGGTACGCGGCCAGTTCCACCAGCAGCGCGGTGAAGATTACCGCTGCTGGGATTCCGTAGAGCAGGGCATGGAAGAAATCACCCTTTGCAGCGGACACAGCAACTCCGGCATCTGGGTAAACAAGAATACCGAAACCAGTGTACCCGGCCTCTTTGCCGCGGGAGACTGCGCGGCCGTTCCTCATCAGTATTTAACGGGAGCTTTTGTTTTCGGTAAAATCGCCGGAGAAGTGGCAGCCAACTATGCAGCCTCCGCTAAATATGAAGCCCCTGAAGTGGATGCCGAGCAGCTCTGGAAAGAAACCCGGGCGCCTCTTGACAGGACCGAGGGATTGCCGGTGGAACAGGCGGAAATCAAAATACGCACCAAAATCAGTCAGTACATGACTCCGCCAAAGAGTGACCCCCTGTTCCAGAAGATGCTCTGGTGGACCGACCGGATTAGAAGAGAAGACATACCCCAGGTAAAGGTGGACGATTTCCACGACCTGATCAAAGTTACCGAAGTGCAAAGCATTGTGGACTGTGCAGAAATGGCTGCAAAGGCTTCCCTGTTCAGAACCGAGAGCCGCTGGGGCTTAAGCCACTACCGGCTGGCCTACCCGCAGCGCAACCCCGAGTGGGACGGCAAGTGGGTGGTGGTTAAGAAAAATATGGATACAGGCGATATGGAATTGTCCAAGAAGGATATCCCCGGCTATAAGTGGGATTATCCCACCAGACTGGAATACGAGTATCCGAAAATGCAGCTTGACCTTGGCAAAGGATACGTTCACCCGCCGAACGACTTTAACGATCCCTGGATTGTTGAAAAGGTGGCCCGTGAAGGGTTCGATATTCCCAAGAGAATGGTTGACAATAAGGAGGATTAGTGTATGGAACGGTATGAGGGAAAACCATACGAATGGGTAAAGGTGGACAAGGAGAAGTGCTCTTCCTGCGGGGCCTGCGTGGAACTCTGCCCCAGGGATGTACTGCGCCTGGACAACAAGGGCAACCCCTTCATGGCCTACCGTGATGACTGCTGGTACTGCGATGTGTGTAAGTTCGTCTGTCCTAAAGAGGCAATTTACCTTGAATCTGTGCCTTACCTGATCAGGTAAGCGCTTTAAGTAACGAATATTTCTTTAATTGGCGAAAAGCCACCGGAGCGCGGCGTTTGCCCCTGGGGTCATAACCGCCCCTGAGGCAAATGACCGCTTGCCTCTAATCTGATTTCGTTGTTTCTATGGCGTTTTGCGGACAACGCGGTCCGACATTTTTTCATATCAGTGGGATAAGGATACACGACAGGAAGCATCGGAGCTGTCCGGTTAAAAACCAGGGGAGCTTTTATTTTTTTAACTTTTGCTTAAAGGAGGTCTAAAAGGAAATCATGTTCGAAGTTATCCACAAAGGTGTTACCTTCATTCAGGATAAAAAAAAGCCGAGCCGTTTGCAATTTGCCGGAAGCCACTGCGATGTTCCCGGCAGTGCAATAACCGGGCTTAAGGTTGAAAAGAAATGTATTATTATTGAGAGTGAAGAAGATAAATACATATTAACCTTTCACGGACCTAACAATTGGTCTCTAATAGACATCTCACCCCAAGCCTTAGTACAAAAGTAATGTTTTGTTCTAATATAAGTGACCCCTGGGTTCGGAAGGGGTTATCCCCGGCCTTCAAGGACGGGGTCTTACAGGCTGTTAGCAGATAAAGGAGGAATTATTTATGACCAGGCAGTTATTTACTTCCGAGTCGGTGACGGAGGGCCATCCCGATAAAATAGCCGACCAAATTTCAGACGCGGTACTCGACTCTATTTTCCACAAGGATCCGTTCGCCCGGGTGGCCTGCGAAACCCTGGTTACCACCGGTCTAGTTCTGGTAAGCGGCGAGATTACCACCAATTGCTACGTTGACATCCCCAAAGTTGCCCGCGAGACCGTCCGTGAAATTGGTTATACCAGGGCGAAATACGGCTTTGACAGCGATACCTGTGCGGTGATCACCTCCATTGACGAACAGTCCGGTGACATTGCCCTGGGAGTGGACCATGCGCTGGAAACCCGTAACAGCGAGGCCATCGAGGATGAGTTGGAGATAACCGGCGCAGGCGACCAGGGTATGATGTTCGGCTACGCCACCAACGAAACACCTGAATACATGCCGCTCCCCATTTCTCTGGCCCACCGCCTGACCAGGCGCCTGTCCGAGGTAAGAAAGAGCGGGCTTCTTCCCTACCTCCGACCGGACGGAAAAAGCCAGGTGACTGTAGAATATGAGGACGGCCGCCCGGTGCGGCTGGACAACATCGTAATTTCAACCCAGCACCACCCTGAGGTGATCCTGGAGGACATTCGCAGAGACGTACTAGAGCAGGTAGTTAAGCCGGTAGTCCCGCCGGAATTCCTGGACGATTCGACCCGGTTTTTTGTCAACCCCACCGGCCGCTTTGTTATAGGCGGGCCCCAGGGGGATACCGGCCTGACCGGACGGAAGATCATTGTGGACACGTATGGCGGTATGGCCCGTCACGGCGGCGGGGCCTTATCCGGAAAAGACCCTACCAAGGTTGACCGCTCCGCCTGTTATGCCGCCCGCTACGTCGCTAAGAATATTGTGGCTGCCGGGCTGGCTGAAAAGTGCGAGATCCAGGTAGCCTACGTCATCGGAGTGGCCAGACCGGTTTCAATAATGGTAGAAACCTTCGGTACCGGCAAAGTGGATGTGCAAACCCTGGTGAATTTGGTGCGGGATCACTTCGACCTTCGCCCTGCCGCCATCATCAAGGAATTGAACCTGCGCCGGCCCATCTACAGGCAAATCGCAGCATACGGCCACTTTGGGAGAAATGACCTGGACCTGCCCTGGGAACGTACCGACAAAGCGGATGCGCTCAGGCGTGAGGCCAGCCAATGAATCAGCATTAAATCTATGCTTTAGGTGATTATAAAATGTATCAAAGAACCAATTTTGCATCACCCCGTATTTAAAGGCATTCGCCAGCCGGGGTGATATTTTTTTGTATCTAAAAGGATGTCTCCTGAATGGAAAAC
>CBEULQ010000133.1:0-6487 GCA_965543975.1 uncultured Desulfocucumis sp.
TGATAATAGCTCCAATTATATATATAGCTAATTCAGCATTGGGTATGGCATTTATTAAAGGTCATGAATTTATCGCTAACTTGCCTTTAATTAATGCTGTTCAGACTTTTATTTACTATTTATTGCTTCTTTTTTTCTCTGTTTGGATTCTTGGTGATGAGATAGATATTGGAAGAGCCACATTGGCCTTTTTGCTAATTGCCATAGCCGTATGGTTGCTCAAGAAATGAATAAATTATGAGGAAGTTTCCTGTTTCGTGAGGGCCTTAAGTCTGGAATAGGATATGTCTGGACATATTCATCACCGGTAGACAATATAAAACTGCTCTGCTATTCTGGAATCGGATAATATTCTTTCTTATTCCTATTAACAAGGCCATGGAGGGTTAATAGTGGATCAGGCCCAGTTTAAAGTATTTCTCGACGCAGCCCACGAAGGTGTGCTGGCCGTCGATGCCAAAGGAAAGATAACCATTTATAATGCCGCCGCGGAGCGGTTGATGGGTATCCCTGCGGAAACTGTTTTAGGGCATTATGTACAGGATGTGATTCCCAACACCCGCCTCCATGTGTTGCTGGAGACCGGGGAGAGCGAACTGGACCAGGTTCAGGAAACTGGAACCACCACCCTTATCACCAACCGGGTGCCGGTGCGGAGCAGTCAGGGGGGGATAATCGGAGCTGTGGCGGTTTTCCGGGACATAGGTGAAGTGAAGCGCCTTGCCGGGGAGATTGCCGGACTGAAGGAAACCCGCACGTTGCTGAAGGCCATAATCGATTCGACCCAGGATGCAATTTCTGTGGTGGATGAGAACGGGCTGGGAATATTGTTCAACCCGGCCTATACCAACTTAACCGGCCTGAAAGAGGAAGAAGTTTTGCAACAACCGGCCACAATCGACATTGCCGAGGGGGACAGCATGCATTTGCAGGTGCTGCGCACCTGCAAGCCCGTAAAGAATGTGCCCATGAAGATTGGGCCGGGACGGCGGGAGGTGCTGGTGGACGTTGCCCCCATCGTTGTAAATGGTGCGATTAAGGGCAGTGTGGCTGTAATCCATGATATATCAGAGCTGCGCCGCCTGTCCGAGGAACTGGACCGGACCCGTCAACTACTCCGGCACATGGGAGCCAGATATACCTTTGATGATATCGTGGGCTCCAGTCCGGTGCTGCTGGAGGCGGTTGAACAGGCCAAAAGGGCTGCCTCAACACCGGCAACGGTGCTTTTACACGGTGAAAGCGGCACCGGGAAGGAATTGTTTGCCCATGCCATTCACCAGGCCGGTGACCGTGCCAAACATCCTTTTATCCGGGTGAACTGCGCCGCCATTCCCGAAGCGCTCCTGGAAAGCGAGCTGTTCGGATATATGGAGGGAGCTTTCACCGGTGCCAGGCGCGGAGGGCATAAAGGGTATTTTGCCGAGTCTGACGCCGGCACTATTTTCCTGGACGAGATAAGTGAAATAAATACCTCGGTGCAGGCCAAGCTGCTGCGGGTACTCCAGGAAAAGGAGATTACCCCGGTGGGTTCCTCCCGTCCGGTACCGCTTGACGTCCGGGTTATTGCCGCTACCAATGAGGATCTGGAAAATCTGGTTAAAAAGAGAAGCTTCCGGGAGGACCTTTACTACCGGCTAAATGTGGTGCCTATAAATATTCCTCCCCTACGGCGCCGCAGGGAAGACATTCCACTGCTGCTGCGCTTTCTTATGCGCAAGCTCAACCAGGAATACGGCCGTAACGTGGAAGGAATCGCCCCGGCAGCCATGTCCCTGTTCTATGATTACCACTGGCCGGGAAACGTCCGGGAATTGGAAAATATTCTTGGGCGGGCGATCATAAACATGCGGCCCGGTGAAAAAATAGTGGATACCGGGCATGTTCCCCTGCTGGCAGCGGCCCGGTCCATACCGGGGGATAACGGCAAAAAGGGACTGGAGCTGATGATGGAAGAAAATGCGGGTCTTGCCGAAGTCCATGCCGCCTGGGAAAAAGCAGTACTGCAACAGGTGATGGACCGGATGACGGGCAACAGGACCCGGGCGGCACGGCTGCTGAAAATTTCTGTGCGCCAGTTATACAACAAGTTGAAAAAATATAATCTGGACTAATAGGAAACATGTTGCCGGAAATATATTTCACACTGGAAAAATATTTCCGGTTTTTTTATAATTCAAAACACCAAATTTCAATTTCATCAAGGATCTGCCGGCATTATGGTGCTGGCATTTTTTTTGCTCATGTATATGGGCAAATGCAGGGTAGCAACAGGAGGGTTATTAATGCTGAACGCTGGGGCGGTATCCTTAGAACCGGAAAAAGTAGCAGGGCGGATCGTGGCCGTAATTGCAGTTGAGCACTGTAAGGGTTGTGGTATTTGCACGGAGTTCTGCCCGCAAAAAATTTTAGTTATGGGTGAGCAAATGAATTCTTACGGCTACCAGGTGGTGGAGATGACGGACATTACTGCCTGCCGGGGGTGCCTGCGCTGCTCTCTGATGTGTCCGGACATCGTATTTACATTCGCCAGGAAGGAGAAGGGCTATGCAGGTAATGATGAAAGGCAATGAAGCGTTGGGAGAAGCTGCTGTCAGGGCAGGTTGCCGTTATTATTTCGGCTATCCCATTACCCCGCAGACTGAATTGATGGAATATCTGGCCAGTCGCCTGCCCCAGGCGGGAGGTGTGTTTTTACAGGCAGAAAGTGAGCTGGCAGCCGTGAACATGGTATATGGTGCGGCAGGCGCCGGCATGCGGGTGCTCACATCCTCATCCGGGCCGGGTATAAGCCTGAAACAGGAAGGGATTTCTTTCCTGGCCGCGGCCGAATTGCCCTGCCTGATCGTCAATGTAATGCGCGGCGGGCCGGGACTGGGCAATATTCAACCTTCCCAGGGGGATTATTTTCAAGCCACCAGGGGCGGTGGCCACGGTGACTACCGCATGCCGGTGATAGCCCCGGCTTCTATACAGGAGATGGTTGATCTGGCATACCAATCCTTCGATCTGGCCGAACGCTACCGCACACCGGTCCTGCTGCTCAGCGACGGTGTACTGGGCCAGATGATGGAGCCGGTGTGTTTACCCGGAGAAAAAACGGTAGAAGGTTCAAAGCCCTGGGCTACGGATGGCTGTCAGGGACGCCGGCGGCGGGTGATTAAAACACTGTTTATGGACTCGGAGCAGCTTGAATATCACAACCGCCGCCTGCAGGAAAAGTACCGTGCTATTGCTGCCAATGAGGTGAAGGCGGAACTTTATTGTACTGACGATGCCGAGATATTGATTGTTGCATTCGGGATATGTGCCCGGGTGGCCCGCACCGCAGTGGAAAAATTAAAGGAGGCGGGACATAAGGTGGGGCTGTTCCGGCCAATTACACTGTGGCCTTTCCCGGTTTCCATGCTTCAGGCTGCCGCAGCCGGCGCAAAAAGTATTCTGACAGTGGAAATGAACGCCGGCCAAATGTTGGAGGATGTGCGTTCGGCCCTGCCCGGCAGGGAAGTGCTCTTTTACGGGCGCATGGGCGGGATTGCCATCACCGCGGGAGAAATTGAGGCTCAAGTAAAGAGCATTGCCGGAGGGGGAGAAAGATGAAAGGTTCTTTATATGATCGTCCCCGGTCCCTTACGCCGGCCAGGTTTCACTACTGTCCGGGCTGCGGTCACGGTGTGGCGCACCGGCTGGTGGCCGAGGTGATTGACGAGTTTGAGCTGCGTGAAAAAACCGTAGGTGTGGCCTCTGTGGGCTGTTCGATATTTATCCACAATTATCTCGATTTGGACATGCAGGAAGCGGCCCACGGCAGGGCGCCGGCGGTGGCCACGGGGATTAAACGGGCGCTGCCCCATCGCATTGTGTTTACTTACCAGGGTGACGGTGATCTGGCTTCCATAGGTCTGGCGGAAATTATTCATGCTGCGGCCAGGGGAGAGAATATTACTGTGATTTTTGTAAACAATGGAAATTATGGAATGACCGGCGGCCAGTTGGCGCCCACCACTCTGCCCGGACAAAAAACCACCACCACGCCCCTGGGGAGGGATGTGCATCGGTCGGGCCATCCCCTGCGGGTGTCGGAACTTTTGGCTACCCTGGAGGGTCCTGCCTATATAGCCCGGGTAGCCCTTAGCAGTCCTAAAGAAGTTGTCCGGGCCAAAAAATGTATTGCCAGGGCGTTTCACTGTCAGGAGCAGGGTTTGGGTTTTTCCATTGTGGAGGTGCTGTCCGCCTGCCCCACAAACTGGGGTATGGAACCGCTGGCTGCGCTGCGCCGGGTCAGGGAACAAATGACGGAGTATTTTCCTCTGGGGGTTTTCAGGGACCTAACCGGTAACGAGTCTTATGAGAATGTTGAAAAAGTAAATGATCCGGGTTGAGTAAGCAAAAGAGTTAGTAGCATCTACCGAAGATTCATAAGTACATCCGAAAGGCCGCTCAATCTGAGAGGTGAGACGTGGGAAATGAGAAGTGAGATAATAAGGAATTTTGCTAAAGCAAAATTTCTACAAGAATCTCACCTCCAACATCTCACCTCTCACTTCCCAAATGGCCTTCCGGGAAAGGATGATAGGTATGTACCAACAGGTAATAATAGCAGGCTTTGGCGGGCAAGGTGTGCTGACATGCGGGCAGGTTCTTGCCCTGGCAGCCATGACCGATGGCAAATACGTGACCTGGATGCCTTCTTACGGCCCGGAGCAGCGCGGGGGCACCGCCAATTGTGTGGTAACCCTGGCCGACCGGCCCATAGGTTCGCCACTGCCGGAGGAACTTGGCGCTGCGCTGGTTTTCAACCAGCCTTCCCTGGCTAAATTCCAGCCGAGATTAAAAAAGGGAGGCCTTATAGTGGTCAATTCTTCCATTGTCCGGGTCCGGGACAGGTGTTCTGATATAGCCGTACACCTTGTGCCGGCGGATGAAATTGCCCGGAGAACGGGACTTTCCAAAGCGGCCAACCTGGTAATGCTGGGGTCTTACCTGGCCCTGAGCGGCGCGGTGTCAGCTGAAGCGGTAAAAGAGGCTGTCAAGATATATCTGGGCAAATCAAAGCAACACCTGGTGGAAATAAACCTGGCGGCCCTGGAGGCCGGATTGTTTCACCTGCAAGCCGGGGCCGGCGGGGGTGAAGAAATTAATCCGGCCTGCTGAGTTACTACAGTAGTCAGGAGTCAGAAGTCAGACTGAGAGAACAGTTTATCGTCTTGAAGTATTCTGAATTCTGACTACTGAATTCTGAATACTAAAATAGAATCGACAATTCCCACGGAGCTGTGGGACGGGAGGAAGATGACAATGACGCCATCAGAAAACAATGTATGCAGCAGGAACACCCTTCTGGTAGAAACTATTCTACAGGTGGAAAATGCGGTACAGAAATTGGGATTGGACCCCGGTTACGTGAAAATATTAAAGGAGCCCAAAAGGGTTTTATCCGTCTCCATACCCATTCGTATGGATAACGGGTCCATCGAAGTCTTCCGGGGCTTCAGGGTGCAGCACAGCCTGGTCAGGGGTCCGGCCAAGGGAGGAATTCGCTATCACCCCGAGGTGGATATGGATGAGGTCACTGCCCTGGCCATGCTCATGACCTGGAAGTGCGCGGTGGTGGATATCCCTTACGGCGGCGCCAAGGGGGGCGTCATCTGCAACCCCAAGGAACTCTCCCAGGGAGAGCTGGAGCGTCTGACCAGGCGCTTTACCAGCGAAATCAGTATAATCATAGGCCCGGAGAAGGACATACCGGCCCCGGATGTTTACACCAATCCCCAGGTGATGGCCTGGATAATGGACACCTTCAGCATGCACCACGGTTTTTCCGTCCCGGCGGTGGTTACCGGCAAGCCCATCGAAATAGGCGGGTCCCAGGGAAGAAACGAGGCAACCGGGCGGGGAGTGGTGTTCACCATCGAGGAAGCCGCCTCACGGCTGAAAATAAAACTGGCCGAATCGACAGTGGTGATACAGGGCTATGGAAATGTGGGATCAGTGGCTGCTTCGGACTTGGTCGAACTGGGCTGCCGGATTCTGGCTGTAAGCGATTCCAGGGGGGGCATCTACAGCGAGAAGGGGCTGGACTTGAAAAAGTTAAACGAATATAAAGCCCGCACCGGCAGCGTGGTGGGATTTCCGGAGGGACGGCCGGTTACCAATCAGGAACTGCTCACCCTGGATTGTGACATTCTGGTGCCGGCCGCCCTGGAGAACCAGATTACCGAGGAAAATGCGCATCAAATAAAGGCCAGACTGGTGGCCGAAGGGGCCAACGGTCCCATAACCCATATGGCTGATCAGATTCTATTTGAAAGAGGAATCACAGTAATTCCCGACATACTGGCCAACGCCGGCGGGGTGGTGGTATCATATTTCGAGTGGGTTCAGGGGTTGCAAAATTTCTACTGGACCAAGGACGAGGTGAATCGCCAGCTGCGCAGCCGGATGGTGGATAGTTTCCGGGAAGTTTACCGCCTCAAGGAGCAGTATG
>CBEULQ010000134.1:0-6482 GCA_965543975.1 uncultured Desulfocucumis sp.
CGCTTCCTTTTCCGGGTCTTCAATCAAAGACGGGTCCAGCACCACGGAATTAACACTTCATCCTGGTTCATACCCAGCAGGGCTGCTATTCTGGGCGCTTCCTTTTCCGGGTCTTCAATCAAAGACGGGTCCAGCACCACGGAATTAACAGGAACGCTGGTAACCAGCTCATTGTGATTGCGGTCATAAATGTTTCCCCGGACCGGTTCCAATATCTGGTCTTTAACCCTTTTGCCTGCGGCCATCTTGCTGAGTTCGTCACCCCGGACCAGTTGAATCCAGCAAAGGCGTCCCAGAAGCACGGCAAAACAAAGCACACCCAGCCCAAGAACAATCAAAATCCTGTATTTGATGGAATTAAAATTCATACTTTATCACCAAAAAATAATTATTCCCATCGGTAGCCAGGTAGCAAATCGTTTTCAAGATGGGCGCGGTCATTAAGCAAAACCAGAATACCCTTTTCCCATTCGGGAAAATCGATAATATTCAGCGCAGCGTTGTCCTGCCTTATCCGCCAGTTCTGGTTCAAATCCATGCCCAGCACGGTGGCCACCAGGGCTCTGATGGGGCCGCCGTGGCAAACCACAGCCACCTGTTGGTTTGCATGGGAGGATATAATCTGCTTTAACTCCCCGGTAACCCTGTCCACTAGGTCGGACAGGCACTCCCCGTCCGGCAGCCTTGTGGAAAGAGGGTTTTCCCACCATTTCTTCAGCAGCACGGGATAGTCTTTCTTTATTTCCTTAAAGGTCATTCCCTCCCAGCGGCCGAAATTAATCTCCCTCAGGCCGGGCAGAGCTTTGACTTCCATGCCCCTGGACAGCGCAATTTCCCCGGCGGTCTGGATGGCCCTCCCCAAATCGCTGGAGTATACGGCCGATATTTCCTGCTTATTTAATCTTTCGGCCAGTGCCTTGGCCTGCTTTATGCCATTATCACTCAAAGGAACATCCCTATGCCCCTGGAACTTCATTTCCGCGTTCCAGACGGTTTCACCGTGCCTTATCAGCAAAACCCTGCAGTTCATTTATTACCTCCCAGATCCTGAAGGCAGTTCAAAAACAAGTATGGCGCGGAAGGAGAAGCGAGCCTTTAGTTAAAGTGCCAGACGAAAGTTTTAGGAACTACCTTCCAAAATTTCCTTTAGGGCCGAAACTAACCTGTCATTTTCTTTTCTTGTTCGCACAGCAATTCTGATGTAGCATCCTTCAAGTCCGTAAAAGTTGGAACAGTCCCGGACAAGCATACCCCTCCCGCCCAGGGCAATAATTAACTCTTGTACGTTTTTGCCGGAGCGGGACAAATCCAGCAGCAAAAAATTGGCCGCCCCGGGCAATGGCCTTACTCCACAGATACCGGAAAGAGCAGCCGTTAAATACTCTCTTTCTGTCCGAACCACATCCATAGTGGCTTCCATGTGCTCTTTATCCCCAAGGGCCGCTTCAGCTGCCACCTGGGCCAGTGCGTTAACACGCCAGGGATCTCTCTTGCAGTTCAGATCCGCAGCCAGTCCGGGGTGAGCCACCAGGGCGCCCAGCCGCAGTCCGGGAATGCCGAAGAATTTGGTCAGAGAATAAAGAACCACCAAATTGCTATTTTCAACCACCCTGGGCATCAGTGTTGATTCAAGCCGTTGATCAACGAAATCCATGAAGGCCTCGTCCACCACCAGCATCGTCCCGGTTTCCGAAGCTGCGTCAACCAGCAGGGAAAGTTCATCATACCGAAACAGCCTGCCGGTGGGGTTATTGGGATTGCAGATGAAAACCGCCTGGTATCCGGCCATTCTATCCGCCAGTTCGGTAATATGGGAATAAATTTCCCCTTCCACGGGAACGCAAAAATACTCGGTTTCCCCGCCCGCTGCCCGTATGGCGGCAGAATACTCGCTGAATGTCGGGGCAACCACCAGGGCTCTGTTAATTTTTAGGGCAGATGGAAGCATATAAATCAGTTCCGCTCCCCCGTTGCCCGGGACAATACACTCCGGCGGCATTCCCAGATATTCCGCCAGCATATTTATCAGGACCCGGCAGTCCGGGTCGGGGTAGTGGCGTATTCTCCACAGGTTTTCGGCAATGGCGCGAAAAACCCCGGGAGAAGGCCCCAAAGGATTAATGCTTGCGCTGAAGTCTATAAGATCCTGTTCAGGCAATCCGTATTCCCTGGCCGCCCGGGCCAGATTCCCACCGTGCTGGTGTTGTTTTAACAGCATATTTATTCACCCGGAACCTTTCAGGTACATTAACATTAGGATAAATTATTCTCTTTGCTGTTTTTATATGAAGAGCATTTACCGATAAACCTTGCCGCGGCTTCAGGGTGACCGGCAAAATGTATGTGCAGATAGGAAGCAAGAACGTTGTCCTTCACATACCCATCCACACTATTGCCCTCCGCGCCCTCTTTTACCAGACGGTAAGCCCCGCAGCAGTCACAATCCATCAACAAAGTGGAATAGTGAAATTCATGCCCCTTCAATACCCCTCCTGCAACCGACAGTACGCTGTCGGTAAGTGCTGCGGCTGTCACGTAACCCAGGCCCGCACGTCTTTTTTGCATTCGGCACTCCCCGGGTATAATCCCCGCCATGGGATAGCTGTTGCCTTCAAAATCTGTTACTCCCCGGGACAGGTACATTAATCCCCCGCACTCGGCGTATATGGGCATGCCCCTTTCACAGGCCTCCCTCAGCCCCCGGATGAACTCCCGGTTGGCGGAGAGTTCCCGGGCAAACATTTCCGGGAACCCCCCCCCGATATAAAGACCGTCAATCTCCCGGGGAAATCCGCCCTCCAGCGCGGAACAATATACCAGTTCCGCACCCAGTGAGGCAAGAAGGTCCAGGCCGTCCCGGTAGTAAAAATTAAAGGCGCTGTCCATTACCACTCCCAGCCGCACCATCCCGGGCACGGGTGAGGAAGGAAATATTTTCTTCTCCGGTGGATGAACGGGCTGAACACCCCGGGCCAGTTCCAATATCCCGGCTGTATCGAGCCCCTCCCGAATCCTGACTGCCATGCTATCCAGCAGTTCGCGCAGATTATCCTTCTCTGCGGTGGGCAGCAACCCCAGGTGCCTTTCCGGCAGTTCCAGTCCTTCCCAGCGGCCCGCATAACCTGCCACAGGCAGCCCGCAGCATTCCTCAATGGCTTCTCTGAGCAGGTTGTAATGCCTGACTCCCCCCACACGGTTTAAAAATACCCCGGCCAGGTTGACCTCCGGGTCAAAATTTTTATATCCCAGTACCAGGGCGGCGGCGCTCCGGGCCATGGACCTGGCGTCAAGCACCAAAAGGACCGGAGCATTCAGTATTTTAGCTACATGGGCGGTGGACCCCTCCGGTCCGGAGCCCCTGCCGTCGTACATGCCCATTACGCCCTCGATAACCGATATGTCGGCATCCATGGCGGAGCGTGTAAACATTTCCTTAATACCTTCCTCGCCCAAAAACCAGGCATCCAGGTTTCGGCTGACTCTGCCGGTGGCTGCGGTATGGTAGCCGGGGTCGATATAATCCGGCCCCACCTTAAAGGGTTGGACTTTCAGCCCCATCCCCGCCAGGGCGGCCATGACCGCCGTGGCAACAGTGGTTTTACCCACTCCGCTGTGCACCCCGGCGATAACCAGCCGGGGATAGTTATCCATAGGAACGACTCCTTTTATAGTTAATTAACTCATCTCGTAAATAGATTTCTTTTTATATAATAGCCAGCACCAGAATCCCGCACAACAGCGCCAGGAAGCTGGAAAGAAACAGCAAATCCACCGCGGCGCGGATGTGAAAAGGCTGCAGGGGCTGAGTGGGTTCACCCATGTACTGTCGAAAGGACTCCCGGCCCCTGTAAATGTTCAGTCCGCCCAAACGGACTCCCAGCGCTCCGGCCACGGCGGATTCCGGAATGCCGCTGTTGGGGCTGGGATGCTTCCCGGCATCCCGGAGAACCGCACGGATTGCTCCGGCCGCGTTTCTTCCGGTAAGCCAGGCCGCCGCCACCAGCATGAGTCCCGCCAGCCGGGCGGGAATGTAATTGGCTAAGTCGTCCAACCTGGCGGAAAACCTGCCGAAGTACAGATAACGCTCATCCCGGTAACCCACCATTGAATCCAGGGTATTAACAGCCTTATAGGCCATGGCCAAAGGCGCGCCTCCGATCAACGCATAAAACAGTGGGGCCACCACACCGTCCACTATGTTTTCCGCCACAGTTTCCACAGTCGCCCTGGTCACCCCCGCCGGGTCCATTTTTCCGATATCCCTGCCGACAATCCTGCCCACCATGCTTCGGGCCGCAGGCAGATCCCCCTTCCTCAGGGGTTTTAACACGTCCACCGCCGCCCCGGCCAAACCCCGGGCGGCCAGTGTAGTGGATATAAGCCATATTTCAGCCGCCGCTCCCAGCCACGGGTGAATTGAATACATCAGCCGCAGCAGCAGGAATGTAACCGCAAAACTAACGCCCACCACCACAGCCGCCATAAGCGCACCGGAACAGAAGGCGGCGCCGGGACTTTTGAACCTGGGCCGCAAAACCCTGTCCGCCATAGAAATAAGCCTTCCGATATAAACCACCGGGTGAGGCAGGCGGGAAGGATCTCCCACCAGCAGGTCGATTGTATAGGCTGCAGATACCGCAATAGCCAGATTCATGTAAATAACACCCGCAAACAATTCTAATCCAGGCCGTTGAAAAACTGCGCCTGGCACTTTAACTCAGGCTCGCCGTCCAGTATTAGTTGGGGACATTCCTCTGTCCACAAAGCCATGCTTCAAATGGAGGTGTGTCCCCTGACCTCTGCACCACACCAGTACGCTCCGCGCTGTCCGTTTTCGCCTTTCGCGCCATGCTTGTTTTTGAACGGCCTCTACTTATGCCTATTTACCTGGAAGCTAGGCCCAAAAGGGAATATATTTTCCCCATGTCCAGACTTCCCCTTACAACTTCCCCGAGGCGGTCATAATCCCGCTGCCTCTGTTCCCATGCGGACAGGGAGGCGGTTTCTTCCAACGGAGGAAGTCCCTTGCGCAGGCGCAGGGAATTGATAATACTGCGCCGGAACGAAACCATGTCAAACACGCCGTGAATATATGTTCCCCATACCAGGCCGTCCGGCCTGGCCGCTCCGTCTAAAAAACTTACTTCTTCTCCCAGTCTTTTGATTACCTCAAAAGCTGGAACAACTCCGCTCCCCGGCCGGGATACCCCCATGTGTATCTCGTATCCCGTTACCGGCAAATCCCGGGCCCGCTCCAGTAAATGACCCGGCCCGCATGCTCTGGCCTCCACCTGGGTGGTTATTTTTTCCAGGGCGAAGGTGGTGGATATATCTAAAAGACCAAGCCCCTCCAGACTGGGTATGCTGGATTCGGTGTGCAGGGGATCGTTAAGCTCCCTGCCCAGTATCTGGAAACCGCCGCAGATGCCGATAACCGGAACCCCTTCCCGGGATAAGGCACATATCTTCTCCGCCAGGCCCGTCCTCTTCAAATAAGCCAGATCTTCAATGGTATTCTTGCTCCCGGGTATAATTATCAAATCCGGTCTGCCCAGGGGCGTCCCCCGGCCAACATAGCGGAGGTGCACGTCCAGCTCATCCTCAAGAGGATCAAAATCGGTAAAATTTGAGATGTGCGGCAGATGTATGACTGCTATTTCAACATCCCTCTGAAACGCTCCCGAAGAGCGTTTCATTGTTTCTTCGGAAACGGTGTCCTCCTCCTGCACCCTGAAACCCTGGAAATAGGGGACCACTCCCAGCACCGGCTTGCCGATCTTGAGCTCAAGGAAATCTACCGCCGGCTGGAATAGTTTCAGGTCACCACGGAATTTGTTTATAATAATTCCCGCAACCCTGTCCCTGTCCTCGGGGGAAATGAGTTCCAGGGTTCCAACCACTGAGGCCAGCGCCCCTCCCTTGTCAATATCCGCGGTAAGCAGCACCGGTGCTTCCGCCTGCCGGGCCACTTTCATATTGACGATTTCCGTTTCCTGCAAATTAACTTCCGCCGGGCTGCCGGCTCCTTCAATAACCACGATGTCGTTCTCCGCCCTGAGGCGTTCCAAGGCCTCACAAGCCTGAAGCCAGGCCTTTTGCGCATATACCCGGTGATATTCCTGGGCACACATGTTGCCCACCGGCCTGCCCAGCACTATCACCTGGGACGAGGCGTGTCCGGTGGGTTTAAGCAGTATGGGATTCATATCCACATTCGGCTCACGGCCGGATGCCTCGGCCTGCACCACCTGGGCCCTGCCCATTTCCCCGCCGTCCCTGGTGACGAAGGAATTAAGGGCCATATTCTGTGATTTATAGGGCGCCACCCGGTAATCGTCCCGGTAGAAAATCCTGCACAGGGCGGCTACCAGCACGCTTTTGCCAACATGGGAGGCGGTCCCCTGAACCATGATAGTTTTCGCGGTCATCTTTTACCCTCCCTATTAAGGTCAGGGGACACACCTTCTTAGGTTATCTAAACC